>JAZFSB010000059.1:0-2434 GCA_036445935.1 Alphaproteobacteria bacterium
CGGGCCCGGCTGTTTGCCCGCTTCGCGCCTATCTTCGAGATCGACGTGGCGCAAGACGACGACCTCATCGGCCGGCCTCGTTGGGATGTCGGGCCGATTGCCCAGGTGGATACGGCTTCGCCCGTGGTTTACACGCGACTTTCCCATGCGCGCTTCGAGTCGCGAACGCTGGCCCAGCTCAACTACGTGATCTGGTTTCCATCGCGTCCCGCGTCCGGGCCCTTCGATATCCTCGCCGGGCACATCGACGGCCTTACCTGGCGGATAACCCTGGACAGCGACGGCACGCCGCTTCTTAACGACAGCATGCACAACTGCGGCTGTTATCATTTATTTCTGCCGACCGAAAAATTGCGCTTCGGCGGCGACGGAGCGGGCTTTGAGGAGCCGCTACTCATGCCACAGCAGCTGAGCGCTGCAGGCGGGCGCTTAATTGTCCGCATTGCGCACCGCACCCATTACTTCCAACGCGCCTATTTCGAGGAAGCTGCCGGCGACGGCGTGCGCTACGCTTTTGCGGAGGATGAAACGCTGCGTTCCTTGCCTTTGAGAGGCGGCGGGCAGCGCAGCCTGTTCGGAGTCAACGCTCTTGTCGCCGGCAGCGAGCGGCCGGAGCGATGGTTTTTCTGGCCCATGGGGGTGCCGAGCGCCGGCGCCATGCGCCAGTGGGGACATCACGCCACTGCTTTCGTCGGGCGGCGTCATTTCGATGAGCCGGGGCTCTTGCCGCGCTATTTCAGCCGCGCCGCGCCCTGATGCCCTATCGCGCTTTGCGGCGAACTTTCTCCAGACGTTCTCGCGCCTTCTTGAGCTGCTTGGACTTCGGGGCGATGGCCGAGGCCTGGTCCAGGAACTGCTCGGCCCGGTCATAGTCTTTGGCCTTCGTCGCTCGCTTTGCGAGTTCACCGTAGGTCTTGACGATCTTTCCAACGCCTTTTCTCGCCGCCTGGTTGTCGGGATCCAGGGCGAGAACTTGGCGGTACTTTTCCAGGGCATTGTCGCCTGGCGGCGTCGAGAGGTGCAGGCGGTGGATATCGTCTCGGGCTGCGTCGAGCAAATGGTCAATGCGCTGCGCCTTGTTCAGCGGCGCATCCGTTGCGGCAGTCGCGCCGTCGCGGGGAGACGCGGCTGGCGACTCCGACTGGCTTTGCGCCGTCGGCTGCGTCTTCTGCATTTTTTTCGTCTGATCAGCGGCAATGGCCAGCGCCAGCGCGGTGAGGATGGCGAAGGCGATTCCCGCGGCGACCCTGGAGGTGCCGCCGCGACCGGCGAGCCACGCGTGACGCGCCGTGTCGTCTCCAATTGCAAGATCGGGAATGCGCGCGATGTTCGCCTTGGCGCGGCGATAGTAGATGGCGTTGCCGAGCGCCCCGGGCCAGAGGAAGGCGATCAGCAGCAGGATGGGTACGCCGATTCGACCCGGCACGTCCCCGCCGCCAAAGGCCAGGCCCGAAATCGGCACCAGCAGCACGAACGTGGAGGCGAGGGTGATAATGGGATAGAAGACGAATCCCCACAGGTACATCCGCCGGTAGCTAAACCAGCACACCGAAAGCAGCGACCCCGGCCAGTTCCACGAAAGCGGCCACTTGCGGGCCCGCTCGTCGAAGCGCTGAAACCGTTCGGTGTAGTACTGGGTGTTTTTTGACCCGATAAAGCGTCGGTACAGCACCGCGGTGTCGGCGCCGCCGGTTTGCGGCGCGGAGAGCGGTTCAGTGGCGGCCGGCGCCGCGCTCTCGAGCAGCGCGGTTTCGTCTTCCATGAGCGGGGTGGTTGGATCCAGGGGAAGATCGACACCGGCTAACGCCGTTTCGGCCTCGCCGGCGACCAGGGTGGGTGCGTCGCTGGGGATGTGGTTGCGCGCCGGCGGGGGGATGGCGCCGCCTTCGAAGCCTCGTTTCCAGTCGTCGATGCTTTGCGGCCGCGCGCTCTCGTCGAACCGTAGCGACCAGTCGATGGCCTCGAGAAACCTCACCGAAAACCGCCCGGCGGCGGCCTCGGAGGCCGGAATCAGCGGGTCCTGACCCTTTTTAATGATGCCTTCGCTGCGGTCCACCGCGTTCATCGGCGGAACGCCGACGACCGCGCGGTACAAGGTTGCCCCCAGGCCGTAGATGTCGGTCCACGGCCCCTGCTTGTCACTCTTGCTGTAGTACTGCTCGAAGGGGGCGTAGCCCGGCGAAACCAGGGTGGTGAGCGTGCGCGTCGCCTCGCCCAGCGACTGGCGGGCCGATCCGAAGTCGAGCAGCACCGGCGATCCATCGCCGCGGACAAATATATTTGCCGGTTTCACATCGCGGTGTATGAAGCCCGCTTCGTGAACCAGCCGCAGCCCGTCGAGGACGGGAAAAAGAATCGCCACGAGGCGCTCCTCATCCAGCGTCGCGCGCTTCGGCAGCATCTGCTGAAAACTGTGGCCGCTCTCGTAGCGCAT
>JAZFSB010000060.1:0-4736 GCA_036445935.1 Alphaproteobacteria bacterium
TGAGAAATATGCAGACCACCATTTTCCGGGTCAGCCCCGCGACCCCGTAATAGCTGGCGAGAAGGATACTACCGATCGCGGCCCCCACGCCCTGCATCGAGGTCAGCCAGGCAAGCCCGTCGGCGCCCATGCCGAACACGTTGTCGGCGAAGCCCGCGAACAGATCGGTGAACGGTCTGGCGAAGATCGACGTCGTGACCAGGATGACCACCAGTCGGCTGACTCCGTAATGGTTTCGGATGTAGCGGAACCCCTCCATGATTTCCGAGGGTATCTCGCTAATCGGGCGCTTTTCCGGAAGCGTGTGCTCGGGCCTCAGCTGGACCTGGTACAGCGCCACGATGAATACGATGTCGGCGAACACGGTGAAGCTGACGGCCGGCCCCACCCCCCAAAGAGAAATAATCACCCCGGCAAGCGCGGGACCGCCGACGCGTGAGATGCTGAACCCGACCGAATTGATGCCGATGGCCGATGTCAGGGCTTCGCGGCCGACCAGAGCGGGAATGATCGAAATGCGTACCGGATAGTTGAACCCCATCACCATGCCGTTCACCAGCACCAGCAGCGTCAGGGTTTCGATGGTGATCTGTCCGCTGATCGTCAGCCCGGCGATGACCGTCGACAGGCAGGCCGACAGCAAGACATAAAGCCGCACCGCCTTCAGCGGATTTAGCCGGTCCGCCATCACGCCACCAAGTGGACCCATGACCACGATGGGAAAGAAATCGGCGAAGGCGATGATGCCCAGCCAGGTCGGTGAATGGGTCAGTTCCCAGGTCAGCCACTGGACGCCGATGCGCTGCGTCCACAGCCCGACCTGAGACACGAAGTTGCCGGCCATGTAATTCCGGAAATTAGGAATATTCAACGTGCGCCACGCGGCGCCTATGCCGGAACCCTCTGCCATCCGGACAGCATATAGCGGGATTGATTGCCCGCACACCGGCGGAACCTCTACCCCAGCCGGTCGAGCAGCCCCGGCAGTTCGTCGAAGGATGAGATCACGGCGTCGGCGCCGAGTTCACCGGCTGGACGCGCGGTATAGCCGAAATCCACCACCACGACCGGCACGCCCGCGTTGCGCGCGACAGCCACATCGGTTTCGCTGTCGCCGACCATCAGCGCGCGGCCGGGCTCCGCGCCCAACTGGCCCAGGACCGCCAGCAGATGGCCGGCGTCCGGCTTGCGCACCCCAAGCGCATCGCCGCCGAGCACGGCGGCGCCGAAGAAACGTGAGAGATCCAGCGCCTCAAGGACGCAGAGCGTGATCTCATGCGGCTTGTTGGTGCACACCCCGAACAGATGGCCGGCCGCACCCAGCCGGGTCAGCATGTCGGTCACGCCGTCGAAGGGGCGCGAGCTGACCGCGGGCGCCGCCAGGTAGTAATCGAGAAAACGGGCGTAGCACGCGTCGATCCGAGCCGTGGATGTATCACCCTTGGCCTCGCGCATCGCCTGTTCCACCAGCCAGCGCGCGCCGCCGCCGACCATGACCCGGCCTTCGTCATAGGTGATGGCGCGCAATGCCTCTTCGCCCATGACCCTGTTTAGCGCGCTCAGAATATCGTGCAGCGTATCGACCAGCGTGCCGTCAAGGTCGAAGACGATGGCGCGCGGCGGCGGCCCTTGGCCCATGTTAGTTTTTCGCGCGTTTTGCGCGTTTCGCGGCGGCGCGACGGATCAGCGTGCCAACGCCATGTTCGGTGAAGATTTCCAGGATCAGCGCGTGCGGCACCCGCCCGTCCAGGATGACCGCAGCCTCAACGCCCGCGCGCACCGCGGCAAGGCAGGTTTCGGCCTTGGGGATCATGCCGCCGCTGATGGTGCCGTCCTTGATACGCGCACGCACTTGGCTGCCGGTCAGCTCTGTGATCAGCGTGCCCTTCTTGTCGAGCACGCCGACCACGTCGGTCAGCATCAGAAGCCGCTCCGCATCGAGCGCCGACGCGATGGCGCCAGCCGCGGTATCGGCGTTGATGTTAAAGGTGGTTCCCTTGGGCCCGACGCCGAGCGGGGCGATCACCGGGATCACGTTGCCCTGCGACAGTTCGATCAGCATGTCGGCGTTGATTTTCACCGGATCGCCGACGAAGCCGAGATCGACCACCCTCTCGATGTTCGATTCCGGATCGCGCGTCTTGCGCTTCAGCTTGCGCGCCTCGATCAGGTTGCCGTCCTTGCCAGACAGACCGATGGCGTTGCCGCCGGCTTCGTTGATCGCCGCCACCACCTGTTTGTTGATGCTGCCGGCCAGAACCATCTCGACGATCTCGACGGTCGCGGCGTCGGTCACGCGCAGCCCATCGATAAACTTGCTCTGAATCTTGAGCCGCTTCAGCATATTGCCTATCTGCGGTCCGCCACCATGCACCACGATCGGATTGATGCCGACTAGCTTGAACAGCACGATGTCGCGCGCGAAAAGCCGGGCAAGCTCGGGATCGCCCATGGCGTGCCCGCCATATTTGATCACGAAGGTCTTGCCGGTATAGGCGCGCATATAGGGCAGCGCCTCGGACAGAGTGCGCGCCTTGGCGAGCCACACGTCGCGGTCGACCCGGCCAGCGCTTTTCGTGGTCTTGGAGGAATTTTTCGGCTTTTTCATGGCGCGCGCACTCTAACGGGTTTGTTCTGGGCTCGCCAGCGCGGCCAGGGCCGCGCGCAGCTGGGCGATGCCGGTCCGCGACTGCGAACTGGTGGCGATGATATCGGGATGGGCGGCCGGATGGCGGGCCAGCTCGTCGGTGACCGTCTGGGTCATGTCACGCAGCGCACCCGCGGTCAGCTTGTCGCATTTGGTCAACACCACCTGATAGACCACGGCGGCCACGTCAAGCTCCTCCATCAGCTCGCGGTCGGACTCTTTCAGCCCGTGGCGCGAATCGATCAACAGGCAGAGTCGGCGCAACGCGGCCCGACCCTTGAGATAGTCGTGCATCAGCTCGGTCCAGGCCCCGATCTTGGCCTTGGATGCCCGGGCAAAGCCGTAGCCCGGCAGATCGACCAGGATCAGTGTGTCATGCAGCTGGAAAAAGTTGATCTGCTGGGTGCGGCCGGGCGTGCGTGACGTGCGCGCCAGCGCATTGCGCCCGGTCAGCGCGTTGACCAGGCTGGACTTGCCGACGTTCGAGCGGCCGGCGAAGGCGACTTCGAGCAGACCGCCGGTGGGCAGCGCATCCGCGGTCGCCGCGCCGGCGACGAACTGGCATTCGCGCGCGAACAGCAGCCGTCCGGCTTCGATCTCGGCCTCGTCAAGCGGCGTGTCGGTTTCGCCCGCCATCGCACCTGCCCTTGGTATCAGCTTATTTTAACGCCCATGCGGCGCATGATGACCCACTGCTGGGTAATCGACAGCAGGTTGTTCCAGGTCCAGTAAATCACCAGCCCGGCCGGGAATGTCGCCAGCATGATGGTGAAAACGAAGGGCAGGAACATGAATATCTTGGCCTGCATCGGATCGGCCGGCGCGGGATTCAATTTCTGCTGCAGGAACATGGTCACGCCCATGATGACCGGCCAGACGCCGATCATGAGGAAATCGGGCGGCGACCACGGGATCAGCCCGAACAGGTTGAACAGGGTGGTCGGGTCCCGCGCCGACAGATCCTGGATCCAGCCGTAGAAAGGCGTGTGGCGCATTTCAATGGAAACAAACAGCACCTTGTAAAGCGCGAAGAACACCGGAATCTGGACCACGATGGGAAGGCAGCCGGATGCCGGGTTGACCTTCTCGTCCCGGTACAGCTTCATCATCGCTTCGTTCTGCTTGGCCTTGTCGTCCTTGTAGCGCTCTCGCAGGGTGACCATCTTGGGCTGCAGCTTCTTCATGGCGCTCATCGAGACGTAGGATTTATTGGCCAGCGGAAAGAAGATCAGCTTGATCAAAACGGTCAGCAGCAGGATGGCCAACCCGTAATTGCCCAGAACGCCGTAGAAATACACCAGCGCGTAGAAGATCGGCTTGGTCAGGAAGTAGAACCAGCCGAAATCGACCGCCAGGTCAAATCGCGCGATGCCCAGATTTTCCTCATAGGCATCAAGCAGCGGCACTTCCTTGGCGCCGGCGAACAGACGGTTGTCTACGGTCGCGGCGCCGCCCGGCGCGATGACGTAGGCGCCGCCCAGATAATCGGCTTGGTACTTGTTGATTTTATTGTTGTCCAACGTGTGGCGGAAATGGGTCTGCATCGCCGCCTTCTGGTCGGGTACCAGGGCAACCAGCCAGTACTTGTCGGTGATGCCGATCCAACCCCCGGTGGTCTTCTGGGCGATCTGGCCGGTTTCGTCCAGATCGTCGTAATCGACTTCCTTGAGCTGGCCGTTGAACACACCCAGCAGGCCTTCATGCAAAATGTAGAAACCCAGCGTATCCGGCACGCCAGTGCGTGAAATCAGCCCGTAGGGATAGAGCGTGACCGGCGAGGCGCCGCTGTTCGTGACCGTCTGGGTGATCGAGAACATGTAATTCTCGTCGATCGACACGGTACGCTTGAAGCGTAGCCCCGCGCCATTGTCCCAGCGCAGCGTCACCGGCGTGTTTATGCCCAGCATAGTCTGGTTGGCGGTCCACACCGTCCCGGCGTCGGGCAGGCGGATGTTTTGGTTAGCGCCGACCCAGCCGAACTGGCTGAAATAGGGCTGCTCCATGCCGGTTGGCGATAGCAGGGTGATTTGCGGGCTGTTCGGCTTCACCGTCTCGCGATAGTCGAGCATCGTCAGGTCATCGATTTGCC
>JAZFSB010000061.1:0-5951 GCA_036445935.1 Alphaproteobacteria bacterium
CACCAACATAACCTGGCGCACGCCGGGCTCACTATAAAACCCGGCCATCGGGCCGCTGAGCGCGATCAGGACGCCCGCCATGATCCAGGCAATCACCAGCGTGACGCCGAACGCGGTGCGCACGCGATCGGGGGTAAGCTCCTTCTCCTGGATAAGGTAATTCCCGACGCCGAAATCGCGCAGCGTGTGCGCCAGCCCGACCATCGCGATGCCGACAGAAAAAATACCGATTTCGGCCGGAGTCAGCAGCCGCGCCAATATCATGACGGTGGCGATATTGATCGCCATGGTGGCGTATTTCTGCGCAAACGAGAGCGCCAGCGACCGCCTTATGCTCGCCATCCTGCCCCCAACCTGCCGACTTCACCCATGTTCCCACCCAGATGACCCGCGCGGCAGCACCGCGCCATGGAGTCATGTTGGCAATAGGTTAGCAATCTGTAAATCGGGGCCAATTTCCATCGCCTCATGAAACACCGCCACCACCCAGCCCTAAACCCTTTGTTAATGAATTTTAAGGCAAATTAACTTGTCTGGGGTGGAGTCGTTGGGGACATTTCGGGAAAAATGACACCTGGCAAGCCGGCATGGTGGAAATCGTTTGGCAATCGCCTTGCCTTGCGGATCGCGTTGATCGTGTTCTCCGCGATTTTGGCGGTGGGCGGCGGCGTTGCCGTCTGGCTGGGCGGTTCCGGCGCAGGCGTCGGAGCGGCCGTTTTCGTGCCGATACTGGCCGCCGCCGCCACGCTCATCGTGATGGCGGTGCTCGACCGTATCGTGCTCGGGCCGATGCGGGCGCTCAACCAAGGCCCGGAGCGGGCGAACCATGGTCCCGACGAGGCACAGCCCCGGCTTAGCGCCGAGCAGGCCGCGACCCAGGCGCACGAACGGCTGATCGACGCGCTGGAAGGCGCCGTCGACGGGTTCGCCGTGTTCGACGCAGACGACCGGCTTGTGCTGTGTAACCAGAACTACCGGGATCTCAACCCGGCCACGGCTTCGGTTATCCGTCCGGGCGCACAATTCGAGGACATCCTGCGGACCGGAATTGATCACATCAGCAGCGCGCCGGCCGGCCGCGAGCGGGAAGGCTGGATCATCGACCGGCTTGCCATGCATAGACGGGGCAGCACCCAGCTCATCAACCACATGCCGGACGGCAGATGGATGCGGGTCATCGAACGCAAGACGCGCGACGGCGGCATCATCAGCGTGGTGTCGGACGTCACCGACATGAAGCGGCGCGAACAGGCGCTGGAGGCGTCGGAGAGCCGGTTCCGCTCGGTCGCCGAATCATCCCATGATGCGCTGGTGGTCGTCGGGTTCGACCATAAGATCGTGTTCTGGAACAAGGCGGCGGAGCGGCTGTTCGGCTACGGCGCCACCGAAATCGTCGGCGAAACCGTCGACCGTCTGGTCCCGGAATCGCATCGGCAAAGCCTGATTCTCCGGCGTGAACGGATCCGCGCGGGCGACACCCAGGGGCTGATCGGCCATCCCTTCGAAATAGACATCGTGAACAAGTCGGGCGAGGTCATCCCGGTGGAATTGTCGCTCAGCACCTGGTCGACCGGCGAGGGCGAGGGCGAAGGCAAGGGCAAGGGCGGGAGCTATATCGCCGGCATGTACCGCGATCTCCGCGAACGCAAGCGCGCCGAGATAGAGCACCACCACCTGCAGTCGCAACTCTTCCAGGCGCAGAAAAGCGAGGCCCTGGGAACGCTGGCCGGTGGCATCGGACATGATTTCAACAATATTCTGGCCGTCATCCAGGGCAACGCGCAGCTGGTCCGCGAGGATATGGACGACGACGGGGCGGGCAGTGCTGAACTCGATTCCATCATCGCGGCGGGCGAACGGGCGAAAAACCTGGTGCGCCAGCTTCTCGCCTTCGCGCGTCAGGAGCCGACGATGCTGGCGCCGGTGATGCTGAGCAAGGCGGTCACCGACGCGCTGGTCATGATGCGGACAAGACTGCCCGAACAGGTGACGCTGAAAACCCGGCTGGATACCGACGGCTGGGTCAAATGCGACGCCACCCAGTTCCAGCAGGTCCTGCTTAATCTCAGCATGAACGCGCGCGACGCCATTGGCGACGGGAGCGGCCAGCTGAGCGTGGAACTCGACGAGATCGATGAAATCGGCGACTGGCCGGGCATCACCGGACGTCGCGGCGATCTGACCGATCCGGGTGAGATCGTCACCGACACCCAGGACGGGCGCAACCGCTTGTGGGTCGGCATGCCGCCGCCGGGGCGCACTATCGCGCTGTCGGTCCGCGACGACGGGCCGGGCATCGACGGCGAAATCATGGCGCGAATTTTCGACCCGTTCTTTACCACCAGGGACGTCGGCAAGGGCACTGGCCTGGGGCTCGCCGCCGTCATGGGAATCGTCGGCGCGACGGGCGGCGCGATCATGGTGGACAGCGCGCCCGCGCAAGGAACGTGCTTCACCATCTATCTGCCCGCCTGCCAGCGCCCGGCCCGGCATGACGGCGCCGTTGAGTTGGCGGAACCGGCGGGGACCGGGCATATCCTCGTTGTCGATGATGAACCGGAAGTCGTGTCGGTTCTGTGCCGCATGGTGGAACGCAGGGGCTACACGGCCGACGGCATGGTCGACGCCGAAGCCGCGCGGGACGCGATCCGGAAAACCCCCGACAGATGGGACCTTCTTCTTACCGACCTCAACATGCCCGGAATGTCAGGTATCGACTTAACCCGGCAGGTGCGCGATATTCGAGCCAATCTGCCAATCATCATCTGTACCGGATCATTGGACTTGGTGCATGTGAATATGGTTACAGGTGCCGATCACCTTGTTTACCTAGGTAAGCCTGTCGGCGATGCCGCGCTCGCGCGCGCCATTCGCCACGCACTGGAAAACACGGGAACGGGGGACGCGAGTTAAAATGGCACGCATACTCGTTATCGACGACGAAAACGAACTCCGGACGCTCCTGATCCGGATTTTCGCCCGGCAAGGGCATGAAACAGTCGAGGCGGCGAACGGCCGAGAGGCGCTGCGCCATCTCGAGACGCCGCCGGGTTTCGACGTTATCGTCACCGACCTGTTCATGCCCGAAATGGACGGCATCGAAACGCTGCGCCATATCAAGACGGAATGGCCGGACGCCAAGGTCATCGTCATCTCCGGCGGCGGCGACCGTACCGGGCTCGACATGCTGCCGATGGCCGAAAAATTCGGCGCCGACCGAACCTTCGCCAAGCCGTTCAATCCGGTCGACCTGGCCCAGGCGGTCGATGACCTGCTGGCCTGATCTTACCCGTGAAGGCGGCTCCGGCCCGCTCCCCCTCCCGGCCACCCAACGCCAGTATCCTATGGGTGGCCGGGAGGGGGAGCGGGCCGGAGCGATTCCGCGCGAAGCGGAAAGATTCTAAACACCTTCATATCGTTTGAACCAGTCGACGAACTTGGGCACGCCTACATCGATCCGGGTGGTCGGCTTGAAGCCGAGATCGCGGCTGATCGCATCGATATCGGCGAATGATTCCTTCACGTCGCCCGGCTGCATCGGCTGGAAGTCGATTTCGGCTTTCTTGCCGAGCGCATCCTCGATCAGCCCGATCATACGCATTAGCGGCTCGCTCTTGTTATTGCCGATATTGTAGATGCGCTGCGGTGGCTTGCCCTCGCCGCCATCCACCGGCGGATTGTCGAGCGCCGCGATAACGCCGACCACGATGTCGTCGATGAAGGTAAAATCACGCATCATGTCGCCGTAATTGAACACCGGGATCGGTTTGCCCGCGGTAATCGCCTTGCAAAAGATATACATCGCCATGTCGGGCCGGCCCCACGGGCCGTAGACGGTGAAGAAGCGCAGTCCAGTCTGGGGAATCCGGTACAGATGCGCATAGCAGTGGCTCATCAGCTCATCCGCCTTCTTGGTGGCGGCATAGAGCGACACCGGCGTATCGGTCCGGTCCTCGGTGGCGAAGGGCAGCTTGGTGTTGCCGCCATAAACCGAACTTGAACTGGCATAGACCAGATGTTCGAAATCAGGCAGGTGGCGACACATTTCCAGGATCGCCATGTGACCGACCAGATTCGCCTGCACATAGGCGAACGGGTTGGTCAGCGAATAGCGCACACCGGCCTGGGCGGCCAGATGCACCACGCGGCTGATACGCGGGGTTTCGTCGGCCAATTCGCCCAACTGCCCGGTATCGGAAATATCGATCTTGTGAAAGGCAAAGCCGTTGCGCCCACGCAGCCGCTCCAGCCGGGCTTCCTTCATCCGCACGACGTAATAGTCGATGAGATTCTCGATTCCGACGACCTGTTCACAGCGGCACAGCAAAGCCTAGCTCACAGGATAGCCGATGAAGCCGGCGGCGCCGGTCACCAGAACGGTCATCGGTCCAAACCTTTTTGCCCAAATGCGTTGCAACACCCGTGTTTAGCGCAGAAACGCTTTACGGCTCAATATAGCTGAATCATGCCCTAGCCCCACCCCTCGGCATCGGTTGCCCGGTGACGGTTTTCGACCCGCCCGCGCGCGGCATGGTAATCAGGCGACAGGCGCCAGAAGCCGAGCACCGCCCGCGCGCTCTCAACCGGCATGCGTGCGCGAAAATCGTGGAGGCGTTCCAGCACCGGCGAGGGATCAGCCTGCGGCCGGCCCAGCGCATGCCGGCTCAGGGCATAAATTTCATTGAACAACGGATCGGGGAACTGAAGCGCGCGCCACATTATCGACAACCCCTCGCCCTCGGCCGCATACAACAAATCCCGCAGAATCAGCGGACCCAACCCAGTCAGAATTCCGAGCCCGGCCTCGAATAAAGCGACTTCACCCGCGCGCAGCACCGGTACAAGAACATCGGCTGAAAGCCGACCTTCGTCGAGCAGCCCGAGCGCCAGCGCCGCGGTGCGGGTTTTCGCCCTGTCATCACTGGCGAGCGCCGCCCGTGTCGCCACCTCTATAAAAACATCGATTTCGGGCGCGGCTCGCCCGTCACCGACCGACAGGGTTTCCCTTACGGAAGCGGCGCAATCCCAATACAGCCGCGCCCGCGTCCCGGTTGTAAGATCGCATGCCAACAATGTCGGCTCGCCATATGAATCCGTCCGACCGGCGCACTCAACCTGATACTCGCCAATCAGGCGCCACAAAGATCCGCCTTCCGCGACCCCCAGAATAGCGGCCAGATCATGGTCCGCCTCACCGCTGTCACCCAACCACCCGCCGGGCGTCGGGGCGCGGACAGCGCGCTCAAGTTGATGCTGATAAAGACGATGAACCACCGCATCGACCAGCGCGCCATCTTCGAACGCACCACTTTCGACCATGACCGCATAGGTCGGCTCGGCCTCGACCGGCGCCGGCAGATTGAGCACCGCGTCGTCTTCATTGGCCGCCAGCGCCCGGCCGCGAATATCCGCATCGGTTTCGGAAACCAGTTGGCGCAGCAGACGCGACAACGTCGCGCGTTGCCGATCGGTAAGCCCGGCATCGCGCCCACCCTGCAACGACACGGTAATCGCCCGGCTTTCGCGCCGCTGTTCATCGGCCAAACGACGCGCGAGGCCAATAAGCCCCTCGGGCGTCATGTCGGTCTGGTTGATTTCGGTACCGTGCGCCATGCTGCTCGAAATTTCTGTTATGCCGACAGCGCGCAATCCTCTCCACTGCCGATTTACGGCCCGGATGAGGGGCGGAAACCGACAGTCGCGACGGCGCGACACTGTTCATAGCAATAGCAGCAAAATCCGTGCCAATCCGATAAAATTGATAAAATCCAATCATTTACCATAATCGTCACGCCACCATTTCGGGCAAGTGTCAAGAATCTCGACAGTTTATGCCTTAACCATATTAATACTGGGGACACGAAAAAATACCCAAAGGAGACGCGCCGCCGGTCCCGCGGAATGGTTATTGAAGAGATCAACGCCCGTGCAATAAATCGGTTGCCGCGCTA
>JAZFSB010000062.1:0-2736 GCA_036445935.1 Alphaproteobacteria bacterium
CCCAGTTGATCGAGTTGACCGCCGACAGGCGCATCTCGTCGCGATACGCCTCGTCGTTGAACATCGCCTTCACCAGATCCTGGCAATCGTCGAAGGTGCCATCGACGGCGATGTTGTGAACATTGGACGCGTCCACCGTGGTCATCTGGCGGCGCTGCACATCGGACACCCTGCCCTTCGGATGCAGGATGAAGATGTCGATGGCGGGGCGGTCGCGGCAAGCCTCGATCGCGGCCGATCCGGTATCGCCCGATGTCGCGCCAACGATGGTCGCGCGCTCAGCCCGCCGCGCCAGCACATGATCGAACAGCCGGCCCAACACCTGCAGCGCGAAATCCTTGAATGCGAAAGTCGGCCCGTGGAACAACTCAAGCAGCCAGAAATCAGTGTCGAGATGGCGCAGCGGCGCCACCGCCGGGTGGCCGAAGCCTCGATAGGCGGCCGACACCATCTCCGCCAAGTCGGGCTCGGCTATCTTGTCGCCCACAAATGGGCGCATCACGCGGACGGCAAGCTCGGCATAGGACAGGCCGCGCATCGCGCGGATGTCATCGGCCGAAAAACGCGGCCAATCGGCGGGTACGTACAGCCCGCCGTCACGCGCCAGCCCGGTCAGCAGCACATCTTCAAAATCCAGCTCGGGGGCCTGACCCCGCGTACTCACATAGCGCAATTCCAACTCTCCCGACTCCCGCCCTCGACGCGGCGGCAAAGACTATCGGTCCCGGACTGTGCGAGCAATAAGTTAGGTTGGTATTAACCCAGAACCTGATCCAGCAATAGTCAGGCCAGGTAGCGGGCCTCGAGATGCGCCTTGAAGGCCGCCGTGCCAAGCGGCGCGCCGGTCGCCGCGGTCAGGATATCGTCGGCGCTGCCGAGTGAGCCCTTGGCGTGAACCTGTTCGCCGAGCCAGCCCATCAGCGGCGCGAAGTCACCCCGCGAAATCGCCGCCGGAATATCGGGTTCGGCGCGCCTGGCGGCGGCGTAAAGCTGGGCAGCCGCCAACGCACCCATGGTGTAGGTCGGGAAATAACCGACCGAGCCGCTGAACCAGTGAATATCCTGCAGGCATCCCTCGCGGTCGCTTGTCGGGGTTATGCCAAGCAGATCGCCCATCCCTTCGTTCCACGCCGCCGGCAGATCGGCGATTTCCATGGCGCCGTCGATCAGCGCTCGTTCCAGCCGGTAGCGCAGGATGACATGGGCGGGATAGGTCACTTCATCGGCATCGACGCGGATAAAATCCGGCGCGACCCTGGTATAGATCCGGTACAGATTATCGTCATCCCAGGCCGGGCCCGCGCCAGCGAAGGCTTCCCGCATCAGTGGCGCCGCGAATTGCAGAAATTCGCGGCCACGGCAGACCTGCATTTCGATCAGCAGCGACTGGCTTTCATGCATCGCCATGCCGCGCGCCTCGCCCACCGGCTGGCGGCGCCAAGCGGGCGGCAGACCACGTTCGTACATGGCGTGGCCGGTTTCGTGCAGCACCCCCATCAGGCTTTGCGAGAAATCGTCCTCTTCGTAGCGGGTGGTGATCCGCACATCGTCGGGCACGCCGCCGCAGAACGGGTGCAGGCTGACATCGAGCCTTCCATGTTCGAAATCAAACCCGACATGGCCCATCAGCCGTTCGGCAAGCGTCCGCTGGGCTTCCACGGGGAACGGCCCCTCAAGGGCTACCGGCGCCGGCGCGCCCGCCGCGCGATCGAGCACGCGCGCCAGAAAGCCGGGCAAAAAATCCGCCAGATCGTCAAACAGCGCATCGATGGTCGCGGTGTCACAGCCCGGCTCGTACTGATCGAGCAACGCCTCATAGGGGGCAACGCCGAAGGCATCGGCCTTGGCCGCCGATTCTTCGCGGACCAGCGCCATCAGCTCGGCCAAGCTGGGCGCGACCATGGCGAAGTCGCCCTTGGGCCGCGCGTCGCGCCAGATCATTTCGCAGCGCGAGGCGGCCCGCGACAGGGCCTCTACCAGAGCACCGTCGAGCGCCACCGCATGCCGCCAGAGCCGGCGCATTTCACGCACATTGGCGCGCGCCCACGGATCATCCGGCGGCGTCGCCTCCGCATCATCCAGCCAGTCGGCAAGCTCGGCCCCGGTCATGAGTTCATGCACGACGCGCTTCATCGCGGCCAGCTGCTCGGCGCGCGACGGGGCCCCGCCGGGCGGCATCATCACCGACATGTCCCAATGCAGCATGCCGGTGGCTTCCTGCAACGCGCCGATGCGCCCGAAATGGGATTTGAGCTTTTCGTGGGACTTCATACCGCTACTCCATAATTACCCGTCGTCCGTCGTTCAGCGGCGTTATCCGGTTAACTCGCTATCGGAATCAATCAAAAACTGTGTTTCAATGTCATTCCTCCTCACAACGCGCCGCGCAAGACACGTAATGGCGACCAACAAAACCACACCAACACCTGCCGTCGACACTGATCCAGGCCGCGAGGAAAGATCGCCCTGGCCAGACAGCGAAGCCGACGTCTCGGCCTGGACGGACAAATATTTCAAACGCACTCAGGCGATCGTCGAGAAATTCGGCGATGCCAGCGTTACCTATGCGCTGTTCATGCGCCGCCCCGTTGTCTCCGCACCCAAACTCGCGATCGACTGGCTGGAGGCAATGGCGCGCCGCCGGGGCACGTCCTTCGAAATCGATTTGCGCTACCGGGAAGGCAAGTGGGTCGGCGCCGGCGAGCCAATATTTTATATCACCGGCGCATTTCGACA
>JAZFSB010000063.1:0-4692 GCA_036445935.1 Alphaproteobacteria bacterium
GTATGGCCGAAAACAGGTTGGTGATCACGGTGGCGCCCCAGAAGCTCATCTGGCCCCAGGGCAGCACATAGCCCATGAAGGCGGTCGCCATCATGCACAGCAGGATGGCGACGCCCAGTATCCACAAAAGCTCGCGCGGCGATTTATAGGAGCCAAAATAGAGGCCGCGGAAGATATGGATATAGACCACGATGAAGAAGGCCGAGCCGCCGTTCATGTGAACGTAGCGGATCAGCCAGCCGTAATTCACATCGCGCATGATGCGTTCGACACTATCGAAAGCGTAGTCGACGTGCGGCGTGTAATGCATCGCCAGCACGATGCCGGTGGTGATCATCATGACCAGGACGATCCCGGCCAGAGACCCAAAATTCCACCAGTAATTCAGGTTCTTGGGGGTCGGGTACTCATGCAGCTCGTGCTGCATGAAGTTGAACATCGGCAGCCGGTAATCGATCCAGCGGACGATGGGGTTCTTGAATTCCTCGGTGCTCATCCGTCCTACTCTCCTCAGCCGATCCGCACGGTCTTGTTGTCCGGCAGGAATTCATAAGGCGGGATCGGCATATTTGTAGGCGCCGGTCCCTTGCGAATGCGTCCCGAAGTGTCGTAATGCGAGCCATGGCAGGGGCAGAACCAGCCGGCGTACTCGCCGCGCAGCTCACCCTGCCTGTTGCCCTGTGGAATACAGCCCAGATGGGTGCAGACGCCGACCATGATCAGCCATTCCGCCTTCTTGACCCGGTCCGCGTCCTTCTCCGGATCGATCAGGTCGGTGGCGCTGTCGTCCTTTTGCGCCTGGTCGATCTGGGCCTTGGTGCGCCGTGTGATGAAGACCGGCTGGCCGCGCCATTTGATGACAATGCGCTGGCCTACCTTGATCGGCTCCAGATTGACCTCGGAGGTCGAGGCCGCCAGCGTGTCGGCGGCCGGGTTCATCTGGTCAACCAGGGGCCAGACGGCGGCGGCGGTGCCAACCGCGCCAAGGGCCACGGTCGCCAGCAGCAAAAAATCGCGGCGGGTTTCCCCGTCGCCTTGACCCTGTTCCCGCGCGTCGGCCGTATCAGCAGAACTCGCCATGTCGTTCCTCTTTTCTGTGCCCCAGGGCTTGCGGCGGCACACAAATACCCCAACACAAAACGTCACCCCGGTGACGTCATTCTCCGTATTATGGACCTCCGCGCGGCAGCGCGGAGACTGGTCTCGACACGGTGAATGCGTGTTGAATCAGGGGTATACTGGAAATAATTGGTCCTGCAAAGCTTTAGAGAAACAATCGCCTACATGAGACTCGCGCTTTATCAGCCGGACATTCCTCAAAACACGGGCACGATGTTGCGGCTGTGCGCCTGTCTCGGCGTTGCCGTCGATATCATAGAGCCTTGCGGCTTCCTGCTGGACGACCGCAGGCTGCGGCGCGCCGGCATGGATTACCTCGACTCGGTCGAGATCGTCCGCCACCAGTCATGGGACCGCTTCACCGAAAATCGTGGGGCGGGCCGGCTCGCGCTGTTGACCACGACGGGCGACATACCCTATTGCGACTTCGACTTCCGGGCGGCGGACACGCTGTTGGTCGGGCGCGAATCGGCCGGCGTGCCGCAAGAGGTGCATGATGCCGCCGACGCAAGGCTGACGATTCCGATGGCCCACGGGCTGAGGTCGCTCAATGTCGCGCTGGCGGCGGCGATGGTGTTGGGCGAGGCGCTGCGCCAGACGACAAGGATCAGACAGGAGACAATCGCGCAATGAACGACATTGGAAAGCGCCAAATCCAGGCCGCCGCCTGGTTCGAGGATTTGCGCAACCAGATCTGCGCCGCCTTCGAGCGGCTGGAAGACGAGGTGGGGGCGCCCAACGACACCGGCGCGCCCGGCCGGTTCGAACGCACCGAATGGCAACGCACCGACCATAGCGGGGCTGCCGGCGGCGGCGGCGTCATGTCGGTGATGCGCGGCCGCGTGTTCGAGAAGGTCGGCGTCAACATCTCCACCGTCCACGGCGAATTTTCGCCCGAATTCCGCGCCCAGATGCCCGGCGCCGCGGACGACCCGCGATTCTGGGCCAGCGGCATTTCGCTGGTCGCCCACATGCATTCGCCGCTGGTGCCGGCGGTGCATATGAACACGCGCATGATCGTGACCACCAAAAGCTGGTTCGGCGGCGGCGGCGACCTGACGCCGATGGTGCCGGACGACGCCGATACCGCGTCCTTCCACGCCGCCTACGAGGCTGCCTGCGACCGCCACGATCCGGGCTATTACGACAAGTTCAAAAAATGGTGCGACGAATATTTCTACCTGCCGCACCGGGGTGAGCCGCGCGGAGTCGGCGGCATTTTCTACGACACGCTGGACAGCGGCGACTGGGACGCCGATTTCGCCTTCACCCAGGATGTCGGGCGCGCTTTCCTTGAGGCCTACCCGCCGATCGTCGCCCGCCACATGAACGAGAGCTGGACGGCGGAACAGCGCGAACACCAGCTCGTCCGCCGCGGACGCTATGTCGAATTCAACCTGCTGCACGACCGGGGCACCAAGTTCGGCATCATGACCGGTGGCAACACCGAGGCCATCCTGATGTCCCTGCCGCCCGAGGCCAAGTGGCCGTAGCGTTTGTTTCAGCGGCGCCGGCCCGCCGCTATTCGGCGGCTACCGCCCCTTGCGACATGAAGCTTGATACCGCGTCCTCGACCACGGTGCCCTTGAAGAAGTCGGGGTTCATACCGGCATGCATGTTCACCACGTTGCCGAAGGTGAAGTCGCGGAAATCGTCGTCGTCCATGAAGCCGTCCTCGACCATCTCATAGGCTTCGACCATCACCTTGGTCATGTCGGGCACATCCCAGTGGCCGATATCCGAGCCTAAGATGGCGTTCAGCTTGAGCCCGAAATGATTGATCCTGGCATCGAAGGCGACCCCGTTCAGCCGGTCGTCGGCTTCGCAGCCGAAATAGAAATTGGCATCGAAGATGTCGCGGATATCCTCGGGTTTGGTAACGCCGGTGGGGGCGAAATCGTCGACCTCCTCGGGCGGCACGAACAGGTTGGAATTGACCGACTGGTGCGGCTCGGCGCGAATGCGCTCGGGCGTGTTGTATTCATTACCGTATTTCTCGAACATCTCGACCAGCAGATCGACGTCGAGCTTGGCGGGATCCAGATGCACGCGCAGCGCCTCGAGATTCCGTTTGCTCCAATATTCGAACATGGAGTTATAGAGCTGTGACGCCCAGCCCGCGCCGCCTTCCAGGAAGGCGAATTTGAGCGTCGGGAAGCGTTTCGGCACACCACCAAAGAACAAAGCGCGGCAGAAATACTCGCTGCCCTGGCCGAAGCTGCCGAGTGAGTTGAACACGTAGTTGCTGGGCGAACCGTGCGTCGAGCCGCGCCCGCGGAACGAGTTATGGCAGCTCGGCGCCACGCCAAGCTCGACGCATTTGGCCCAGACCGGATCATAGGCGTCGCCCTGATCGATCGCCGGCGACAGCGGCGCCATCGAGAATTCCGCCAGATGCGGCGCCTCCGCCATGACCTCGGGCGCTGGCGTGCGCAGCATGGTGTTCATGACGATCGCCTTGAGCCCCAGCTCGCCAATCGCGAACTCGAGCTCGGCCACCGCCTCGTCCGGCTTGTGCATCGGGATCAGCGCCACCGGGGTGAGCCGGTCCGACACGTCCTTGAACATGTCGGCATAGAGCATGTTCATGGCGCGGTAGACCACGGGGCGCAGCTCGTCATCGCCGATCCCCAGCACACCCAGCGCATGGGTGCCATAGACCACGGCGAAATCGATCCCGGCATCGTCGAGCCGGGCGCGGAACAGCTTGGGCAGCATCGCGGTCGCCCGGTCGATCGAACCCGGTCCGGAATTGCCGACCCACAGCGCGCGCCGGCTTGGCCCGTTCTGGTCGTTGCGCAACATTTCCCCATAGCGCGCGGCGATGTCCGCACCACCGACCTGCTTGACGAAATCGAGCACCGCGAAGGATGTCTCCATCATGTGCCCGTCCGAATCGACCACCGGATGGTTGAGCTTGGCGCGGATGTCCGCCCCGCTGACGCCGTTCGCGCGATCACCTGTCATTGCCCGTCTCCCTTTTCGACTATTCCCTATGGTTGGTAATGATATTAGCCGATATCGCCGGGAACAAAAAATGCCGATCAATTTCCTTCGCACCGGCCCGCTCCCCCTCCCGGCCACCCCACGGCAGTATCCTATGGGTGGACGGGAGGGGGAGCGGGCCGGTGCGATTCCACGCAAACGAAAAAATGCTCTACAGTGGCAAAAATTAGGGTGACGGGGGGAGAACCATGATGAAACGAATGATCGCGCTCACCATGCTGCTGCTGGGCGGGCTGCTGACAATCGGGCCGGCGGCGCTGGCCGGCCAGAACCTGCCGATCGAGGCTTTTTTCGGCCGCTATAGCGGCGGCGGCATCGCCAGCAATGAAGACAGCCTGTATTTCGCCGTGACGGCGCGGGATTTCGACGTCACCATCGCCGCCGCCGGGCGCGGCTTCCGCGTTGACTGGACCAGCGTCATCCGGCGCGGCGGCACGCCGGACAAGCCCAGGATCCGTCGCAAGAGCGCGAGCAAAATCCTGATGCCGACCGGACAGCCTTCGGTGTTCCACGGCACACAATCGGGCGACCCGCTGGCCGGCAAGGAGATGTGCTGGGCGCACATCA
>JAZFSB010000064.1:0-2094 GCA_036445935.1 Alphaproteobacteria bacterium
CGCCGAGCACCCCGCCGATGGCCGAGGCCGAGAACGACGCGCCCAGCGCGCGCGCGGCCTCGCCCTTCTGGGTCATCGGGTAGCCGTCGAGAATGGTCGCCTGGGCCGCCACGGTGCCGGGGATGCCGAACAGGATGGTGGGGATCGAATCCGACGTGGTGGTGACCGCCGCCATGCCGATCAGCATCGCCATCGCCGGCACCGGCCCCAGGTCGTATACGAACGGGATCAGGATGGTCAGCCCGATAACACCGCCCAGCCCCGGAATGGCGCCGAGCGCCAAGCCCATCAGCACGCCGCCGAACAGGAACCCCATGTTGGCGGGGGTGAAGATCGTCACCCAGGCGGAGAGCAGCGCTTCAATCATGAGGAAAAGGGGTAAGCCGACGGCGGCGCGGACCGGTTATCGGCCCGACGCCGCCGCCATGAGTTTAAGGTCAAACGCGCCTGATCGCGTCAGCTTTTCTTTTTCTTCCTCTTCTTCCGCTTGCCGCGGTATTTCAGGTACTCTTTGACGATACTCTCGTCCGATTCCGCGATCACCTTGGCGATCACGTCGCGCACTTCGTTGCCGATCAGCGGCTTGCTCGCATAAATCCCGCGCTTCTTGCCATCGGCGATAAAGGCCGGATCCTTCACCATGGCGGCATAGGCCGCCCGCAAGGTCGCGATCCGCGCCTTGGACGCGCCCGGGGCCGCGATGGCCGGCACGCCGAAGGCGGACGGCGCAAGCACGAGATTAAGCAGCTTTTGGGTCCGCGCATCGACTTGGTCATAGAGCAGCGGGATGCCCTTTTCCCACGGCCTGACCTGAAGCACCGGGATGATCACCTTGTCGTTGATCAGATCGACGCGGTTGCGCAGGGTCGAATCCGACGCCCAGATGCCGTCGACTTCCTTCTGCTCAAGCGCCAGCATGATCTTGGCCGTGGCCTTGTAGCCCTTGAGAGAGCGAACCGACCAGCCAGCGCGGCTGAGAATGGCGGGCACGACCACGTTGGACGAGCGCGCGCGTAGCCCGCCGAAGATGATGGTCTTTTTCGAATTCTTGAGTTGATCGATGGAGTTAATGCCAAGTGCGGCCCGCACCCAGAGCTTGTTGTTGAGCGGCCCCGGCGCGCCGATATAGGCGAACTTCAGCGGCTCGAAGCGCACGCCCGGATCCTTGAACAGCTTGGAGAACATCCAGCTGCGGCCCGGCAGGGCGATGGTCAGCCCATCCTTCTTGCCCTTGTTGTACATCCAGTTGGCCAGCCTGGCGCCACCCGAACCCGGCATGTTCTTGTTGATGATCTTCGGATTGCCGGGAATGTGATTGGCGATATGCCGCCCGATCAGGCGCGCATTGTTGTCCACCCCACCGCCCGGCCGGAAGCCCGCGATGATTGTCAGCGTCTTGCCGGCAAAGGATGCCTCCGCCGCCAGCAGGCTTGTCGACGGGGCGATGACGGTCGCCGCCATGGCCAGCGCGCCAATACGGATATAGCTGGAATATTTCATATCTTTCCTCCCTGTGTTCCGCCTTCTGACGGTTCGGGCCCAAGTTTCGGTCCGCAGACCGTGCGGGTCAAGGACAGCGTGAGGAATCGATGATCACCCGGCCCTTATCCGCCAGCGCGCCAGGCGCGTCCCGCGTCCCTTGCCATGCCTTGGGCGGGCGCGTAGCGTTCCCGAAATTCACCGTGGGGAGACGATCATGGCCGGCAGTAAGATGAACGTGCATCTCGATGAACTGGCCGTGGTGAAGGGCGTGAAAGATCGCGTGTCGCCCGAGGAATGGCGCACCCGGGTCGATCTGGCGGCGTGCTACCGGCTGGTCTTCTGGTACGGCTGGCATCACCTGACGCTCAACCATATCTCGGCCAAGGTGCCGGGCAGCGACGATCACTTCCTGCTCAACCCGACCGGGCTGATGTATAACGAGGTCACCGCGTCGAACCTGGTCAAGGTCGATATCGACGGCAACAAGCAGGACGACACGCCCTACACCATCAATATGGCGGGCTACACCATCCATAGCGCGGTGCATGCCGCGCGCGACGACGCGGCCTGCGTGATCCACACCCATACGCCCGCCGGCATGGGCGTGTCGGG
>JAZFSB010000065.1:0-2343 GCA_036445935.1 Alphaproteobacteria bacterium
CCGCCGTGGGTCAGCGCGATGACCAAATCGAAACTCTTGATCGCCAGGTGCGAGAGCACGATGACCGCGCTGACGAACACCGGCCGCAGCGACGGGATGATGATATGGAAGTAGAGCCGGAACGGGCCGACGCCATCGACCTTGGCGGCCCTGACGATCTCTTCGTTGATCGAGCGCAGGCCGGCCAGGAACAAGGCCATGACGAAGCCCGACGACTGCCAGACCCCGGCCATCACCACCGTATAGATGGCCATCTCCGGATCGACCAGCCAGTCGAACTGAAAATTCGGAAATCCCAGATCCTGAACCACCTTTTCGATGCCCAGGCCCGGATTGAGAAGCCACTTCCAGGCGGTGCCGGTGACGATGAAGCTGAGCGCCATGGGGTACAGGTAGACGGTGCGGATGACGCCCTCGGCGCGGATTTTCTGGTCCAGCAGGATCGCCAGCAATAGGCCGATCAGAATGGCGATGGCGACGAACAGCCCGGTAAAGACGAACAGATTATCCAGCGCCACGTGCCAGCGTGGCGTCGCGAACAGCTTGTCGTACTGCAGCCATCCGACCAGATCGTACTTCGGCAGGATTCGCGACTTGGTGAAGGACACGTACAAGGTCCAGCCGATGAATCCGTAAACGAAAAACAACACGGCCGCGAAAGACGGCGCGACCACGATTTTCGGCAGATGTCTATCGAGCAGGGTTTTCAAGGCGTCCTCTGACACACGCCCGTTCGCGCTCGAACGCGGCGGGCGGCGGAAATGGACGACCCGGATCCGGTCCGTTGGTCGAGACCGGACCCGGGAAACGTCGTCCGCTTACAGAGAGTTCTTCACCGCATCGGCGAGCATCTTGGCTGCCTCGGCCGAAGACTGATCGGAGTTGAAGTGCGCGGTTACCACATCGATAATGGCGCCGGCCTGGGCATTGCGCATGGCCATGCCGTGAGCAAAGCTCGGCAGCAGGCCGCCGGAACCGCTGGTCACCTCCATGTCGTAGGCCGAGCGCCGGGCGCAATAATCGAAATCGCCCAGATCGACGTCGACGCGTGCCGGAATCGATCCCTTGGCCAGGTTGAAGACTTTCTGGAACTTCTTGTCCTAGATCAGCTTGGCGAGCAGGTTCTGCCCGGTCACCTTGTCGTCGCCCTTGACGTTGAACATGGCGCAGCTGTCGACGTGGTAGAGATAGCCGGTGCCCGGCGTCGGGGCGCAGAGGTAGTCCTTGCCCGGAACCTTGCCGGCCGCGGTGAACTCACCCTTGGCCCAATCGCCCATGATCTGGAACGCGGCTTCGCCGTTCATCACCATGGCGGTCGCCAGATTCCAGTCCCGGCCCGAGAAGTTGGCGTCGACGTAGCCGCGCAGCTTGCGCATCTGATCGAACACCTCGACCATCGCTGGGCTGTTCAGGGTATCCGGGTCGAGATCGACAAAAGCCTTGCGGTAGAAGTCGTTGCCACCGACGCCGAGCGCCACCGCCTCGAACACCGTGGCGTCTTGCCACGACTGGCCGCCGTGGGCCAGCGGCGTGATGCCCATGGCCTGCAGCTTGTCGGCGGCGGCGTTGAACTGATCCCAGGTGGTCGGCATGGCGACGCCGGCCTTGGCCAGGACCGCCGGATTGGCCCAGATCCAGTCGATACGATGGACGTTGACCGGGGCCGCGCAATACATGCCTTCGCACTTCATGTGGTTGGCGATCGCCACCGGCAACACGCCGTCCCAGTTTTCCTCATTGGCGATTGCGTCGATGCCGGTGGTCAGGGCGCCCTCTTCGTGCCATTCCTGGATGCTCGGCCCCTTCATCTGGAAGGCGGTCGGCGGATTGCCGGACAGGACCCGCGCCTTGAGCGCGACGCGCGCCGCGTCGCCACCGCCGCCGGCCACCGGCATGTCGGTCCATGTGCCGCCGGCCGACTTGAAGTCGTCGACCAGCACCTGGATGGCCCGGGCCTCGCCGCCCGAGGTCCACCAATGGAGTACTTCGACCTGCGGTTCGGCCCGGGCCGTGGTCGCGAGCATTGCGCCGGCGATCACGGCAAGAGCCGTCAAGCTCATGTTTTTCATAGAACTTTCTCCCTGTTGCGTGCTTAGTTTTTGATCTAGGTCTGACTTACCAAATCGCGATGAAGCTGTCATCCGGATTAAGTGGCCTGCGCCGTACCACGTCAATACCGCCCAGCCCACGGTTGTGCTCCGCTGAAACTAGTCACGACCTGGATATCGGCGGCCAGACTGCGGCCTAGAACATGGTCTCGAGCACGCGGTCGGGCGGGGTGTGACCGTCGGCGAAGCTCTTGATGTTGATGATCACCTTCTCGCCCAAGGCGATGCGGCCCTC
>JAZFSB010000066.1:0-4734 GCA_036445935.1 Alphaproteobacteria bacterium
CTGCTGCCGATTTCCAGCGCCACCGTGACCGACGTCTGGCAGGTCATCGGGCTCAAGGGTACCGGCAGCAACAGCTTCGCCATCGACGACCTGTTCGTACCGGAATCCCACAGCCTGATCCGTGATCAACCTATCGACCGGCGGGAACAAGGGCCGCTCTACCGCGTGCTGATGACGACGTTTTACGGCATGTCCTTCGCCGGCGTCGCGCTCGGCATCGCGCGCACGGCGCTTGACGACTTCATTCGCCTGGCGGCCGAAAAAAGCCCTTCCCACGCGGCCGGGGTGCTGCGGGACAACCCCGCGGTCCAGCGCCAGGTCGCGCTGGCGGAAGCCGGTCTCGGCGCGGCGCGGTCCTACCTGATCGAGCGGATCGGCGCGGCGTGGGACTGCGGCGTCCCGCCCGACGAATGGCCGCGCGACTTGCGCGCCCGGCTGCGCCTTGCCTGCACCTATGCCGTCACCCAGGCGCGCGACACGGTCGCTTTTGCCTATCAGGCGGCGGGTTCAACCGCTATTTTCGAGAGCAATCCCTTCGAACGGCGCTTTCGCGACGTGAACACCGTGGCCCAGCAGGCGCAGGGTCAGCCAACCAACATGGAACAGGCAGGCATGGCGCTGCTCGGCATCGAGCGGACCGGCGCCAGGATCTAGTGGTCTAATTCAGACATATGGTACCCATAGGACAGTCTTGCGAGTTCACCCGGCCAGGCGCGTGGTGCGTCGTGATGCCTTGGCATCACAAGCGCCGCGCAACGCGGCCGGTGAGCTCGCTAGACTGCCCTCCGGGTCGTGTTTTTCGCCCCCTCGGGGCGTCAGGCACGTTTGGCGATGCGAAAGCATCGCCGGCACGCACCTTCCTGCCGAGGAAACGGAAAACACGATCCTATGGGCGCCATATGTCTGAATCAGACCACTAGTCTTATAGGAGAATTCAGAAAACATGCCGGATGTAGGTTTCCGAAAATGGCTCGCGCCCGATTATGAGGTCCTGGAAGACGGCCATGCCGTCGTCGGGCTGAATATCAGGGACGATATGCGCAATATGCGCGATGTCGTGCAGGGCGGGGTGATCGCGTCACTGATCGATATGGCGATGGGCAACGCGGCGGGCGGCGGTGATTACGACACGCGCATCCGCCCGGTGGTGACGCTGGAACTCAAGGTGAATTATCTGGCGGCGGCAACCGGGCCCCGGCTGACCGCCAAGGCCGACGTGATCCGCATGGGCGCGCGTACCATGGTGCTGCGCTGTGACGTGTTCGACCAGAAGGGCGACATCTGCGCCACCGGTCTCGGCACCTTCATGATACGCCGGGTCCATCCGAGCGATCCCAAGGACATGCCGGCGCCGAAAACCTGACCGGAGATCGGGAAAACCTAATCGCGGTCGCGCTTCCGACCCCGGCGACGGGATTTTTTGCGCCGAGGTTTCCGTCTCAGCCCGCGCGGCAGCCGGTCGTGCTCATGCCGGCGCCAGTTTCCCTTGAGACGACGGCTTCTCTGCCAACGGTCACGATGGAACCGGAAAAAATGGCCATCAATAAAATAATACCGGGGCATACCGAGCACGACATAGCCCCCGATTCCTGCGTCATAGACCAAATCCACCCCATGCGGGTGCCTGTACCGGTAGCCGTGCGCGGGCGCATGCGGCGGCGGGCCGTGCCCCGGTCCGGGATCATAAACGCACGCCCCCGTCACTGTGCCGATACCGATTGAGATCACGCCGTAAATGAATTCGCGTCTGTTCATTTTTCCCTCCCGTCCGGGATGTTCACGGGGCATACAATCCGCCCCTATAGGGATGCAAGGGCCGTCGCCAATGATATCATAGCGACAATGGGCGCCAACAAGATGGTGGCGTCGATCTGTCGCGCGTAACCCCGCCACTTCCCCGAAGCCGCCACGAACCCCGAACAGGAGACAGTCCGAACATGAGCAAGACCGTCGCCCGCCTGCTGGCGGAAAGCCTGGAAGCGCACGATATCGACCGGATTTACTGCGTACCGGGCGAAAGCTATGTCGGGCTGACCAGCGCGCTGATAGAGCGAAACGCGATGCAGCTGATCGTTTGCCGGCACGAAGCTGGCGCGGGCTTCATGGCGGTGGCCGACGGGCGGCTGCGCGGCCGCGCCGGGGTCGTCATGGTGTCGCGCGGACCGGGTCTGGCGAACGGCATGGTGGCGCTTCATTCGGCCCATCACGACGCGACCCCGGTGGTCATGCTGGTCGGTCATGTGGAGCGCCGTGATTACGGCCGGCAGGCCCTGCAAGATCAGAATTACGCGGAACTGCTGTCGGACGTCACCAAGAAGGTGATAGAGGTGATCGACCCGGATCAGGCCTCGGAAGCGATCGCGCGCGCCTTCAATACGGCGGAAAGCGGCACGCCGGGGCCGGTCGCGGTCATCCTGCCGGAAGATATATTCGACCAGTCGACCGAGGCCGAGCTTGACCGTCCCCGCGCCCGCGCCATGTCCGCGCCGCGGGCTCAAGACCTGGCGCGCCTGGCCGACATGCTGGCCGCCGCCGAGCGGCCGCTGGTGCTGGTCGGCGGCGCGCTGCTGGCCGACGCGATCCACGACCCATCGGTGTTCGCCGCCCTCAACCAACTGTCCGAGCAATGGGTGCTGCCGATCTGTCCGACCCACCGCCGGCCCCAGCTATTTGATTCAACCCATCCGAACTATGGCGGCTATATGGGCATCCGCGTACCGCCGGCGCAGATCGCGGAAATGAAGCGCGCCGACCTGATGGTGGCATTGGGCGAGCGGCTGACAGATCCGGTCAGCCAGTCCTACAGCTTTCCGACGGCGCCCGAGCCGCAATTGCCGCTGGTCCATGTCTGGCCCGACGCGGGAGAGGTCGGCCGCGTCTGGCGGCCCGATCTCGGCATTCCCTGCAACCCGTCCGAGGTCCTCACCGGCCTGTTGCGCCAGGGCGCGCCGGCGGGCGCGGAAAAGCGCCGGGGTTGGGTCGACGGGCTGAACGCGCTGCACCGCGGACTGCTGACCAAGGAATGGGAGCCAACCGATGACGGGGTGAATTTCGCCGCCATCGTGTGCGAGGTTGAAAAACATCTGGCGCCGGATGCGACGGTGACCACCGACGCCGGCAATTTCGCCAGCTTCGTCCACCGCTATCTCGGCTTCGGCCAGGACCAGGTCTTCCTGGCCTCGGTGGTCGGCGCCATGGGGTCCGGCATGCCGATGGCGGTGGCGGCTGGGCTGCGCCGGCCGGGCACGCAGGTGGTCGCCTTTCTCGGCGATGGCGGCGCGCTGATGACCGGCAACGAGCTTGCCACCGCTTGTCAGTACGGCGTCAACCCGATCATGATCATTTCGGACAACAACATGTACGGCACGATCGGCATGCATTCTTATATGCGCTACCCGGAACGTCCCTTCATGGACGGCACAAGGCTGACCAACCCGGACTTCGCCGCCTGGGCCCGTTCGTTCGGCGCGGAAGCTATTACCATTCGCACCGAAAGCGATGTCGCCGACGGCATCGCCCAGGCGTTCGCGGTCAAGACAAGGCCGGTCGTCGTGCACTGCCTGACGTCCGCCGTGCAGATGAGCGCCTGGCGCCGCTACACCGACGGCGATACCCTGCCGTAGAAATCCTGTAATATATTGAAATAAAAGGATTTTTAAACATGAGACAATATTTCGACATTAGCCTTCCCTATACCGCTGGACTGACCAAATGGCTGACGGCGAAAAGACCGGTTATCGTGAAAACGAAAGACATGTCCAAGGGCGACCGGAACAATAACAGCCGGATCGAGGCAGGCGTGCATCACGGCACCCATATCGATGCGCCGCTTCATTTCATCGCCGACGGAAAAAGCATCGAGTCCCTGCCGCCGGAAATCCTGATCGGCACCACGACGGTCGTCGATCTCACGCACGTGGACTCGATCACCGCCTCGGTGCTCGAAGACGTTTCCCTGCCGCCCGGCTGCGAGCGGGTGATTTTCAAGACCCGCAATTCCGACCTGTGGGACGACCTAGAGCATGAGTTCCGGCTCGATTACGTGTCGGTCACGCCGGACGGGGCACAAAACCTGGTTGACCAGGGCGTGAAGCTGGTTGGGGTGGATTACCTTTCGGTGGAAGCGTACGACCTGGAAGGCAACGGCACCCACCGCACACTTTTGGGGGCCGGCGTAGTGATCGTTGAAGGACTGGATCTACGCGGCATTGAGCCAGGGGACTATGAGATGGCCTGCCTGCCGATCAAGATCGCGGGTAGCGACGGCGCCCCCGCCCGCGCCATCCTGTGGAGGGACGATTGAGGCACGCCAGTGACAACCCCTGATGAACTGATCGCCCGCGCCTATGCGCTGGTGCCGGGCTTCCTTGAACGCCAGGAGGCGACCGAGGCCAACCGCCAGGTCCCTATGGAAAGCATCGATGACTGCCATCGGGCCGATCTGTTCAGGATTCTCCAGCCCAAACGGTACGGGGGATTCGAATTCGGGATGGATACGCTGGTCGACGTCGCCGCCGCGGTCGCTTCCGGGTGCGGTTCAACGGGATGGGTCTTCGCCGTCAACGCCCAGCAGCGCTGGATGATCGGCATGTATCCGGAACAGGCGCAGGATGAGGTGTGGCACGACGAGCGCACATCGCTGTCGGCATCATCGTTCCACCCCAGCGGTCTCGCGGTCGCCACCGACGGCGGCTGGCGGCTCAGCGGCAAATGGATGTATTGCTCGGGCGTCGA
>JAZFSB010000067.1:0-9622 GCA_036445935.1 Alphaproteobacteria bacterium
AGCGGGCCGGTGCCGCCTCAGATCGTGAAACGATCTACATCAACAACAACAACCCGCCGATCACGCCGCAATTCACGAACAGGAACGAGACGTGTAAGTGGCGGCGCAGTGGATCCTCGACTTCCCAGAAGCGGTGGAACATGGCGCTGGCCAGCACGGTGAACACGATCAGGATGCCGGCGCCCACGTCGCGCTGCCAGTTCACCAGCAGCATCAGCCCGCCGGCGAACTGCATGGCGAAGCCGACATAGAGCGCTGGGCGGGCAAACGGCACGCCTGACGCGACCATGCGGTCGACATGCTGCTGCACCTTGGTGGTCGAGTTCACCAACCCGGTACCAAGAAACAGAAAGGCGAGCAAAAGCTGGCCGGCGATATGAAACGGTGGCTGCCCGTCGAACATTTCGTCCCTTTCCTATTCCTTCCGCGCCACGGCCACGATATTGCCTAGCGTTCCCTTGGCAAGCCCGCTTGTCATATTTGCCACGCGTTGACCTATATCGGCGCCGAACGCGATGGCGACCGTGGGGCCGGGCCGGCGCTTCTTGTCACGCGCCAGCTGCGCCGCGCGGATAATTTCGGCCGAATTATCAAACCATGATTCGATGCGGAACCCGGCATCTTCAAGCTGGCCGCGCATGTCTTCGGCGCCCTCCAGAAAGCTGAGCCCGGCATCGCGCGCCCAGGGCAGTGGGTAATCCGGCTCGCCCGCCCCGGCGACAATTTCGGTAAAGGCGAAGGCGGACCCCGGCGCCAGCACGCGGTGAATTTCGCCATACAGCGCAGCCTTGTCCGGGATATTGATGGCGACGTTCTGGCACCACGCCAGATCGAAGGCGTCGTCGGCAAAGGGCAGACGGATGCCATCGGCGGCGCAGAACCAGATGCTGTCGGCCAGCCCACAGCGCGCGGTGAGCCCGACGGCGGCCCGCAGATAGGGGACCGACAGATCAACGCCGACCACACGGCAGCCCCAGCGTTGGGCCAGGGTACGCGCCGGACCGCCAATGCCGCAGCCGAGATCTAGCGCCAGCGCATCCCTTCCAACCGCCACCAGCCCGGCCTGGAAATCGGTCGCCACCGGCCCCAGCGGGTGAAGCTGATCGGCGGTGGCAAGCAGCCGCGGCGACAACGCCCCGACATCGACGCCCGCGCGCGCCAGCGCGGCCAGGATATCAGCCTCGATATTATCGCCCCCGTAATGCGCGGCGATGGCGCGCGACAGATTTTCAGTCATCTTGTATATCGTAGTGGAATTTCCACAGCCGCGAAAACACGCGGCCAACAGGGGGAGCATCATGAGCGATCACGATACCATTGGCATAGAGCGGGTTGATCACGTCGGCATTCGTGTGGCCGACGCGGACCGCGCGATCGCGTTCTATGCGCTGCTCGGCTTCGAGGTGTTCCGGCGCATCGAATTCGACGCCGTCATCATCATCCGCAACAAAAATGACGTCGAATTCAACCTGGTGGTCAACGCCGCCGGCCCGCAAGGCGATCACAACGTGCTGATGGACGACGAGGTAAAGCTGTCCGGCTTCACCCATGTCGCAATGCGCGTGCCGTCCATCACCGGCACCATCGCCATGCTCAAGGAAAACGACATCACGATCACCCAGGGACCGGTGATGTTTGGCCGCGATGCTCACGTGTCGGTATTCGTACGCGACCCCGACCGCAACGTGATAGAGCTGCGCAGCCGGGTCGAAAATCTCGACGAAATAGACGGGCTGGTTCAGTACGATCCTACGGCGTGATGCCGCGCCCGAAGGCGGCGCCAATACTCTGGGCGCCCCTGGTTACCTGGTCACTATGGCAAACGTGCCATAAAGCCTTCCTGTCGTGACTGGGGCGCTTCAGCGCAAACTGTCGGGCCGTACTGATCGACGAAAGGCAACTGAAGGAAGGGCCCCAGGGGCCCGCCCTTCAACGAATTCGATCGTGTCAGTCGACCCTGAGATTCGCCGCGGCGGTCTTGCCGTTACGGCCCTGCTCAAGCTCGAACTCAACTTTCTGACCCTCGTTGAGAGTCGAAAGTCCGGCGCGCTCAACCGCCGAGATGTGGACAAATACGTCTTTCGAGCCGTCTTCCGGTTCGATGAAGCCATATCCCTTGGTGGGGTTGAACCACTTTACGGTCCCTGTGCTCATTCAAATAGCCCTGGTCTTTTAGTTGCATTCCACCGCGCCTCGCGCGCGGTCGGTTTCTCAGCTCACCGTATCCTTGAGAAGTACAGCTCGGTCGGCGTGACAAAGCGAATACGCCGGGTAAAGGAAAACTGAACTTTGACGTATAAAGTGCCAGTATCGGAAACACAAACGATTTCTAGGACGTACGGTTGCAACTGGCAAGTTTCGCCACCCGGACTCCGAGCACTCAGATCAGTCCATATTCCACCGCGGCGCGCCACAACATGCGCAGCGCGAGAACCGTCAACAGAACCTGGAACACAATACGGAACAGCCGCTCGGGGATGCGGTTGAGCGCCCTGACGCCGACCCAGTTGCCCAACATCCCGGCCATGATCATCGCCACCATCAGCGGCGCATAGGCGCCGATGGCGACCCCGACCACGCCGAACGCCACCAGCTTGGCGATATGGACCATGCCCATCAGGGCCGCCATGGTGGCTGCGTGATTGCGCCGGTCGGGGCTGGCGCTGGCGATGAAGGGGCTGAGCATGGTGCCGGTCGCGCTGATGAACACGCCGAGGAAAGTGGCGAGAAAGCCAAGCACGGCGAACCGGTTGCGCTCACCCCCGGCACGGGCCAGCTTCGGCAACCAGGCAAGGGTGATGATTGCCCCGCCAATGACCGCCTGTAGAGCCGCGGACGACAGCGAAAAGAAGATCTGCGTCCCCAGCACCGCCCCGATCACGATGCCGATAAGAAAAGGCGGGATCAGCGGTTTCAGCACCCAGCTCCACATCTGGATCGCGCGCGTGAAGCCGGAACCAAGCTGAACCACGGTATGCATCGGGATCAGCACCGCCGGGGTAAAAAAGATCGCCATCAGGGCGAGCAGGACCAGCCCGCCGCCGGTGCCGGTCACCATGCCGATGACCGCGGTCACGAACGCGGCCACGGTCAGGCCGAAAAATATCCAGCCGTCGATATCCGGCACGCCGAGAAACTGGGACTCCATGAAAGGATTTTGCCTGCGAGAAAGTGCGGGCGGGCGTTGCTAAAGCGCCGCGCGGCGGGAAGGGGTGGGACCAATGCCAAGGTTTTAGAATATTTCCGATGTTGACGAAACCACCGCGACACCAGACGCTATACCGATGGTTCAACAGAGAAACGCCGACAGGGAGAACACGCGATGAAACTATGCAGCTATCGTCGCGATGGACAGGACTGTTACGGCGTCATGCGCGACGATGGCATCGTTGATCTGACACGGCGCATCGGCGACCGCTATTCGAGCCTGGCGGCGCTGCTGCGCGACCAGGCTCTCGACGAAGCGCGCCTGGCCGCCGACGGCGCGGAGGTGGATTTCGCGCTTGATGGCGTCGGCTACCTGCCACCGATCCCGGAAGACGTCGCCATCTTCTGCGTCGGGGTCAATTACCATGACCACCGGCAGGAAACCGGGCGCACCGGCGAGACCTGGCCTAGTGCGTTCGCCAAGCTGCGCCAATCGCTGGTCGGGCATGAACAGGCGCTGGTCAGACCCGCGGTGTCGAATATTTTCGATTTCGAGGCGGAATATACGGTGGTGATCGGCAAGGCCGCGCGCAACGTCGCCGAAAAAGACGCCCTCGATTATGTCGCCGGCTACACCATCGTGAATGACGGCACCATCCGCGACTACCAGTACGAGCGCAGCGTCTTTCAGGGCAAGAATTTTTGGCGTACCGGCGCCGCCGGCCCCTGCATGGTAACGCGCGACGCGGCGCCGGACTGGGCGGACACCGTAGTTGAAACCCGGCTCAACGGCGAGGTCATGCAGCACGCCACCGTCGATCAGCTTATCCTTGGCGTCCCCGCGCTGGTGTCGTATTTCTCGCGTCAGACGCTGCTGCGGCCGGGCGACATGATCGCGACCGGCACGCCGGGCGGCGTCGGCCACCGGCGCACCCCGCCAGTCTACCTGAAGCCGGGCGACCGGCTGGAAATCGAGATTACCGGCATCGGCATCCTGGCCAATAATGTCATCGACGAAGCCGACGCGCCGAACGAAGAAAATTGATGCGTTTTCCGCTCACGCGGGAGCGGGCTGGTACCGTCAATTCGAAAACATATTAGAAACAAAAATTGGGAGAAACATCGTGACCTTGGAAGTCCGCCGGGTTGTTACCGGCCATGACGAAAACGGCAGAGCCCGCGTGATCATCGACGAGATTTCGAAGACCGTCGTGTCGCGCAGGCCGAACCAGGAATCCACCGTCGTCTGGGCGACCGACCACATGCCACCCCAGCTCGGCGACGACCGCGACATTTCGCCCGAAGTGGAGACCACGACGATCGATAACGGCATCGTCTTCCGCATTGGAAAATTCAGCCCCGGCGTCGCCGCCCGCGTCCACCGCACCGCGTCGATCGACTATGCCATCATCCTGTCGGGCCAAATCGACATGGAACTCGATGACGGCGTGGTGGTGACCCTCAAGCAGGGCGATACGCTGATCCAGCGCGCCACCGTGCATAACTGGGTGAATAACGGCACCGAGCCCTGCATGATCGCCTTCATCCTGATCAGCGGCGAAATGCCGGAGATCGGCGGCGAAAAACTGGACGCGCATGGCTGACCCGGCACAGGGGGGAGAACTCGCCGGCAAGGTCGCGGTGGTCACCGGCAGCGCGCGCAATATCGGCCGCGCCATAGCACTTGATCTTGCGGCTGGCGGAGCGGCGGTGGTGATCAACGCCCGAACCTCGCGCGACGCCGCCGAAGCAACGGCGAGCGAGATCGAGTCTGGCGGCGGCCGGGCCGTGGTCCATATGGGCGACGTGACCCAGCCGGAGCCGGCGGCCGCGCTGATCGGAGCGGCGGTCGATGCCTTCGGTCGGCTCGATATCCTGGTCAATAACGTATCGCAGCGCGGTGAATGCAAACTGTCCGACATGTCGTTCGAGCTGTGGCGCACCGTGCTGGCCGGCACGCTGGACGCCGCCTTTCTCTGCACCAAGGCCGCCCTGCCGCATCTCAGGCAAAGCGGAGCCGCGGCGATCGTAAATATCGGCGGGGTGGCGAGCCATGCCGGTTTCCCCCAACGCGCCCACGTCGCCGCCGCCAAGGCCGGGCTCGGCGGCATGACCGGCTCGCTGGCGCCCGAACTCGCAGCCGACGGCATTACCGTCAATTGTGTGATCCCGGCGCTGATCAATACCGACCGCGGCGGCGCGCGCATCCCGCCGCATTACGCCACCCGCCCGATACCGATGGACCGCCCGGGAGAGCCCGAAGAAGTCGCCGCCCTGGTGCGCTTCCTGTGCGGCCCCGGCGCGCGTTTCATCAGCGGCCAGAGCATCCACGTCAACGGCGCCTGGCATGTGACTCTTTGAGGGCCTATCCCCATCTCGTCATGCGCGGGCTTGACCCACTGCTGTCCGGTTAAAATTTCGGCAAGTAGGCCGTAGCCCCTTCCGTACGTGGGTTCCGGGCGGCACGGTGGCACCGGGACACGAACATCCCTAACCAAAATCCGTCATGCGCGGACTTGATCCGCGCATCTCCTGCCGCGTGAATTCACATTTTGTTTCAATGGATCAAGATACGCGGGTCAAGCCCGCGTATGACGAGATGGGGGTGGATGATTTAAATCGGACAGCAGTATCATATGACGCTTTCGCGGCAGGTGGTCCGCCGCATGTCGCGCTTGTGGGTCTGGTCGTCGAACGCGGTGGCGCGGTGCATGGTGCAAAGATTGTCCCAGATCAGCACGTCTCCGCGCCGCCATTTATGGGCGAAGACGAAATCGGGACGGGTGGCGAAGTCCATCAGCTCACCTACGATCGCGCGGCAGTCATCCGCGCCCATCCCCTCGATCGACTTGATGTGCGAGGCGAGATAGAGCGCCTTGCGCCCGGAACCTTCATGGACATGCACGAGGGCGTGCCGCGCGGGCGGACGCTGCCGCCGTTCGTCCTCCGTCGGTTCGGGCCCGCCGCCCAACACGCGGGAATGCCAGTAGCAATGCTCGGCCATGAGAGGCGCGACCCTGGCCTTCATGCCGTCCGACAGCGCGTCATGGACCGCGCGCAGGTCGGTAAATTCGGTATCGGCGCCCGCCGGCGGCACCATATGGCCGGACAGCAGCGAATAGGTGGCGCGCACCTGATAAAACGACATGTCGGTGTGCCACAGCCGGTTCGCCCGCTTGAACATCAGCCGTCGGTCGCCGTCGGCGTAAATTTCACCGTCCTGATCCAGGTTGCTCTGGTCGATGATCTCGCCATGCGGCACGCGTATCCCGGTACCGGCGATCTTGGGCGACGATCGGCCCTCGACCGGCCCGAGCCGCGCACTGAGGGCAATATGTTCGGCGTCACTCAGCGGTTCGTCATGATGGATCACACAGACAGCATATTGGTTCAGCGCACCGATAATCTCGGCCAGCGTCGCGTCATCGACACGCCTGAGATCGACGCCGGAAATCTCGGCGGCGAAGATGGGATGAAGCGGCGTGACGGTAAGCGGCATGCAAACAGGATGTCCGCTCGGCCCCATCGTGGCAAGGGTTGGCGGCGGGCGTGCGAGGTGCGAAAATCGTTCCATGACCAATTTTGTTCTGGTTCACGGCACCTGGACCGGCGGCTGGCAATGGCGGAAGACGGCCGATCTGCTGCGCCGCGCCGGCCATGACGTGGCAACCCCGACCCTGACCGGGCTGGGCGAGCGGGCGCACCTGATGTCACGCGACATCGATCTGGAAACCCATATCGCCGACATCATCGGCGTGATCGACTGCGACCGGCTGGACGATGTCGCCCTGGTGGCGCACAGCTATGGCGGCATGGTGGCGAGCGCGGTCGCCGACCGCCGGGCGGATAGGATCGGCGCGCTGATTCTGATCGACGCGGCCAAGCCCGAGGACGGCCAGGCGATGCTCGATTTCGTCACGCCCGAGCGCAAGCAGACCGTGCTCGACCTCGCCCGCGACGAAGGCGAAGGGTACATGGTCCCGAACACGCTGGTGCTGGAGACCGGCATCACCGACGCGGCCGAGCGCGATGAATTCCTGGCCCGCACCGGCCCGCATCCGCTGGCGTCGCTGCTGCAGCCGATCCGGCTTAGCGGCAAGCATCTGGGCGTTGCCCGCAAGGCCTATGTGGTGGCAACCCTGAACAACTCGCATCATTTTCAGGCCTATCACGACTGGGCGGCGGCGCAAGACGACTGGGACGCGGCCGAACTGGCCAGCCACCATTTTCCGATGGCCTCGATGCCGGAAGAAACCGCGAAGCTGCTGCAAAGGCTCACCGCGCGCATGGCTTGAAATCCCCTTCGTGCTATGAAACCATCCCCCCGTGACGTTCAACGGCCGCGCCGATAACGGCGCGGTCATTTTCAGCCAAGCGGGCACAGGCCCGCGGCGTTAATGAGGGAGTACCCAGATGGGTAAATATTCAGGAGCATTCCGTCCTGTTCTGCTAGGCCTTTTTGGCGCGATCGCGGTCGCGGCGCCGGTGGCCGCTGACAGCGTCAGCGATTTCTACAAGGGCAAGACACTCACCATGACCATGGGCACCCGCCCAGGCGGCAGTTTCCAGGTCTATGGCAGGCTGTTCTCGCAGCACATGCCGAAGCACATTCCTGGCAGTCCGGTCATCGTGCCCAACTTCATGCCGGGCGCGGGCGGCACCAAGGCGGCGAACTTCGTCTATACCGCAGCCAGCAAGACCGGCAACCATATGCTGCTGTCGCATGCCCTTCCGCTGGCCGAGATGCTCAAGCCGAAGGGTCTGAAGTTCAAATCCGCGAAATTCCAGTGGCTGGGCTCATTCAGCGCGATCACGCAGCTTCTGACCACCTGGCATTCGTCGCCGATCAAATCGCTCGCCGACGCCAAGAGCAAGCAAGGCGTCATGAGCGCCTTCGCCAAGAACCATCTGACCTATCAGTTCGTGTCGCTGGCCAACAATGTCATCGGCACCAAGTTCAAGATCATCGTCGGCTATCGCGGCGGCGCCCGGAACAACCAGGCGATGGAACAGGGCGAGACGCATGGCTGGGTCCCGTCCTGGGGCAATCTGAACGGCACCAAGCCGCACTGGCTGGCCAATAAGAAGGTCAACCTGTTGATGCTCTATGCGTTCAAGCGCCTGCCGGCGTTGCCGAACGTGCCGACAATTCTTGAGCTGGCGTCCGCGAAGGACAAGCCGGTCGTCGAATTCATGATCAACGGCACGCCCATCGCGCGGTCGCTTGCCTTCCCGCCGGGTGTTCCGGCCGACCGCGTGGCGGCCCTGCGCGCGGCGTTCAACAAGACCATGGCCGATCCCGCGTTCCTGGCCGAGGCGAAGAAGCGCAAGATGCTGATCCAGCCGCGCAAGTGGCAGGAGACCACCGAATTGGTGAACAAGATCGTCAGCTCGTCACCAGCAATGGTCGCGCGCGTCAAGAAAGCGGTTGGCCTCTAAAACAGGTTCCAACCGGAAAAACCTACTCACGGGCCGTCGCGGATCAAAACCGCGGCGGCCCGCCTTTCATTGCCTGACCGACAACTGTCTTCAGCTCGTCGCGCGTGACGGCGCGCGGGTTGGGAAACTTGCGCCCCATGATGGCGTCCACGGCATCGTCCAGTCCGTTCTCGGGCATACCGATCTCGACATAGCCGGTCGCCAGCCCGAGCGCGCGGTTGAGCTCATACAGCCCCGACCCCGCATCCTCGACACCCAGCGCACGTTCGATCCGAACCATCGCGTCCGGCGCGGCGGGGGCATTGTAGGCAATGGCGTAGGGTACCGCGATGGCGTGACAGAGCGCGTGGCCAAGGGTGAAGCGCGACCGGATCTGCTGCGCCAGGACATGTTCCAGCCCCGAGGTCGCGCGGAACTGGGCGGCCAACCACGCACCATACAGCGCGTCGTGGCGCGCTTCGATATTCGACCCATCGGCCACAATGCCTTTCAGCCCGCCCGCCAGCTTCCGGATCGCCTCTTCCGACAGGGCCTGGATCACCGGATTGGTGTCCGGCCCGTAGAGCGATTCAACCGCATGCGCCATCGCGTTCATGCCGCTCGCCGCGGAAACCGCGGGCGGCAGGCCGAGCGTGAGATCGGGGTCGTAAATCACCGCGGCCGGCAGGGCGGCGAGCCCCGCCCCCTGCTCGCGCGCAGCCCCGACGCCGATATACCAGTTGGGCGCGCGTTCGGATCCGGAATAGGTGGTCGCCACCGCGATCAGCGGCAGGCCGGTCTTGGCGGCCATGGCCTTGCCGAGCCCGATCGGCGAGCCGCCGCCAAAGGCGATGATGCCGTCCGCGCCCTCGGCCTCAAGGTCGGCCATTGCGTTGTCGTACGCCTCGCGCGGAATGTTGGTTTGTGACGCATCGCAGAGAAAGGCCACCCCCTGATCGAACCGGGCGATAGCCTTTGCGGCCTCATCGCGCCGGGACGCGGAGCACAATACCAGCGCCCGGCCGATCGAGGCGTTTTGGGTTTCCTCGGCCAGGCG
>JAZFSB010000068.1:0-2384 GCA_036445935.1 Alphaproteobacteria bacterium
GGCAGAATGGGTGGTCGCATGGCGCCGCATATTTCAGGCGCGGGCTACCCGGTCCATGTCTTTGACATCAACGCGGATGCCGCGAACGGGCTGGCCCGCACACATAACGGCATCGCGGCCGAGCGCACGGCGCGCGCGGTGGCGGAAGCGTCCGACGCCGTTATCACCATGCTGCCTGCCGGCGAAGACGTGCGCGACGCGGTGTTCGGCGAAAAGGGTCTCGCAGAGGGCATGGACGCGGGCAGCGTGCTGATCGACATGAGTTCATCCGAGCCGTGGCTAACCACGAAGCTGGCGGAAGAGCTGGCGGAGCGCGGTATCCAGATGATCGATGCCCCGGTATCGGGCGGCACCAGCGGCGCCGAGGCCGGCACGCTGACGATTATGATCGGCGGGGATGACGACGTTGTCGAACCCTGCCTGCCGTTCCTTGAAACCATGGCCGGGAACATTTTCCGCACCGGCAAGGTCGGCTCTGGCCACGCGCTCAAGACGCTCAACAACATGCTGAGCGGACTGAACACCATGGCCGCGGCAGAGGCGCTTCTGGTCGGCAAGCGCTTCGGGCTCGACCCGACGATCATGGTCGACGTCATCAACCAGTCGACCGGCGTGAATTCCGCCACTCAGCGCACCATGAAGCAGCAGGTGCTGAGCCGGCAATTCGGCGGCGGATTTTCGTTCGACCTGAAATTCAAGGATTTCGTCATCGCCATGCAACTCGCCCGTGAAACCGGCACCTCAATTCCGTTGAGTGGGCTGTGCTTCCAGCTTTTCGAGTCGGCGCGCGAATTCATGGGGCCGGATGACACCGCCACCGGCATCGTGAAATGGATGGAGATGATGGCCCGGACCGAACTGACGCCGGGGGCGGAAGAACGTTAAACCCGCGCGTCAATCAAGACTGTCGTAATGCTCCTGCAGCACGGCAACGACCTCGGGGCGGCTGTATTGAGGCGGGACCTGTTCGTGGTTGGCGAACATTTCGCGTAGCCGCGTGCCCGATATCGCCAGCCGGTCGCCGTCATCGTGCGGGCATGTCTTGCCCGTCGCCATGCCATCGCATTTGTAACAAAAGAAGGTGATGCCGATTTTCAGCGGCTCTATTTGCAGAGAGCCGGGTTCCAGCGTGTCGAAGATATCCTGCGCGTCGAACGGCCCGTAATAGTCGCCGACGCCGGCATGGTCGCGCCCGATGACCAGATGCGAACAACCAAAATTCTGGCGGAATACGGCATGCAGCAGCGCTTCGCGCGGGCCCGCATAGCGCATTTCGATGGGATAGCCGGCCTGAACCACGGTATCGGGGGTAAAATAGCCACGCACCAGCGCGTCGATCGCCCGCACCCGCACATCGGCCGGGATGTCGCCCGGCTTCAACGCGCCGAGCACCTGGTGGATCAGCAGCCCGTCGCAGACTTCAATGGCGATCTTGGCCAGATGCTCGTGGCTGCGGTGCATCGGGTTGCGGGTTTGAAAGGCGGCCACCTTCGACCAGCCCTTTTCCAGAAACAGCGCCCTGGTCTCGGCCGGCCGGTGATAGAGCCCCTGGTAGGTTTCCGGAAAATGGCCTTCCGACAGCGTCCGCACCGGGCCCCCAAGATTGATCGGCCCCTGACGCTTCACCTTGTCGACGCCGGGATGATCGGGGTCGTTGGTGCGGAACACGGCCGCGCATTCCAGCGCGCGGTCGATGGCGTATTTTTCCTCGACGGTGAGAATGCCGAGAAGTTCGCCGGTTTCACCGTCGGCCAGCGCCACCTCTTCGCCAATCGCGATGTCGTCGGCAAGTTCGCGCGAACAGGAAAGCGTGATGGGGATCGGCCAGAAGACGCCGTCGGCCAGCCGCATGGCTGTGCAACAGCCGTGCCAGTCCGCCTCGCCCATGAAGCCGTCGAGCGGCGTATAGGCGCCCATGCCGAGCATGAGCAGGTCCGAGACCTCGCGGCTGGAAAGCGGCACTGCTTTGAGATGCGCCGCCCGCCGTGCTTCTTCCGCCCGCCCGCCTTCCGGCAGGAGCAGGGGTTTCAGGGCCTGGGCGCCATGTGGCGGAACTAAACTCGACATTTGGTACTTACGATGCCTCGGCGACTCCCGCCTTCTGATGCTCGACCACCTGATCGGCCAGCCGGCCGCTCAATTCCTGCAGGTGGTCGAAACCGGCATGATAGGTCGCCACCCCCTGGGTCAGCGAGCGCAATTCGATGATCAGGTCCTGGATCTCGGATTGCGGCATCATGGCGGAAACCTGGTCCCAGCCGCGCCAGCCGTCCTTGGCGTCGAAACCGAGGATCTGGCCGCGCCGGCCGCTGATCAGACCGTGCACCTTGTTGGTGAAAGCCGACGGCACGTCGATACTGACCTTCAGAATCGGTTCCAGCAGC
>JAZFSB010000069.1:0-3470 GCA_036445935.1 Alphaproteobacteria bacterium
GCCGCCGTGGCCGCGATGGCTTAAAAGGGCCAACACTTTATTATATATTCAATATGCACCCTGTTCCACGACTCCCCCGCCTGGCAAGGTTTTATAAACCAAACCGGCCTAACGTCGTGACCGCTAAGGAATTTAGGCCGCAAGGCGCAGGAGACCACCATCCCCAGCCCCGCTCGACAGACAAATTCCCGCTCGAAAGCCGACCCGCTCGACCAGGCGATAGCACAGCGCGCGTGCGGCCAGCTCGACAAGGCCGAAGCCATGGCGCGCAAGCTCGCCCGGCGGGGCGGAGAGACCAACCCGCGCGCGTTCCACCTGCTGGGGCTCATTGCCCGCGATCGCGGACGCATTGGGCGCGCGGTACAGCTTTTCGAAAAGGCGCGCGATGCCGCCCCCACGGCGCCTGATATTCTGTGCGATCTCGGCAATACGCTGAAACAGGACGGACGGCACGACGAGGCGGTGGCGTGTCACCGCGCGGTGGCCCGGCTACTGCCGTTCTCAGCCCCGGCCCTGTCCAATTTGGGCATCGCGTTGAATGCCGCGGGCCAGAGCGACGAAGCGCTCACCCATCTTTCAAAATCGGTCGAGCTCGCGCCGCGTGATCCGGAATTCCGCTACAATCTCGGCAATGCGCTTCTCACCCTGGGCGATGCGCACGCCGCCGAGGCGGCGTTTCGCGATGCGCTGGCCCGCGCGCCGGGCCATGTCCGCTCGGCAACCAATCTCGGCGCCACGCTGCGCCGCCAGGGACGGCTAAATGAAGCCCGCGACATGCTGCATCAGGCGGTCACGGCGGCGCCCGAAAACGCGGACGCGCGCTGGAACCTGGCGCTGGCACAGCTTATGGCCGGCGACTTCGCCGCCGGCTGGGAGAATTACGAGGCCAGGCGCGCCATGCCGGGCTTCGCCGTCCGCCATTTCGACGCGCCCGGCTGGGACGGAGCATTACGGAACGGGCGCACCCTGTTGGTCCATGCCGAACAAGGTCTCGGCGACTGCCTGCAATTCTGCCGTTACCTGCACCGGCTCGACAGCACGGACGGAACCGTGCTGTTCCAGGCGCCCGACCGGCTGGTGCCAATGCTGGCGCCGCTGTTCCCGGAAATTTCCATCATCGGCGCCGGCAAGCGTGTGCCCCGTTTCGATCTTCACGCGCCGCTGATGTCCCTGCCGCACCTCACCGGCCCCGCCGAGCCCTTCTGGCCGCGGGACGGCGCCTACCTCCGCGCCGAAGACCCGCGCGTCGACTATTGGCGCGAAAGGCTGGGGGCCTCCGACGGCCCGACCATCGCCATCGCCTGGCAGGGCAACCCGGATTACGAAACCGACAAGGAACGCTCCGCCCCGCTGGCGGCCTTTTCCCCGCTGGCCGAGATCCCGGGCATCCGCCTGATCGCACTCCAGCACGGCGCGGGCACCGAACAGATCGCCGACGTTCCGTGGCGCGAGAAGATCGTGGATTTAGGTGACGGGATCGACGCCGACGGCGCGTTTCTCGACAGCGCCGCAATCATGGCAATCGCCGACGCCGTGGTCAGCACCGACACCGCCTCCCTCCACCTCGCGGGCGGGCTTGGGTTCGAGGCCTTAAGCCCCCTCGCCCGCGTGCCCGACTGGCGCTGGGGCCTCGACGGCGACACCACAGGCTGGTACCCGTCCGTCACCTTGTTCCGTCAGGAAAAAGCCGGCGACTGGACCGCCCCCTTCGCACAAATCGCCGAGCGGATCGCCGGCTGACCCGTCTCAGCCGTCCTCGCCACCCTCGGCGGGGATAAAATCGAGCGACACGGAATTCATGCAGTAGCGCTGGCCGGTCGGCGACGGGCCGTCATTGAAGACGTGGCCGAGATGGGCGTCGCAGCGCGCGCAGCGCACTTCGACACGCTGCATGAACATCGCCCAGTCCTTATGCAGCTCGACCGCCTCGGTCTTTGAAACCGGGGCTGAGAAGCTCGGCCAGCCAGTACCGGAATCGAACTTAGCCTTCGACGAAAACAGTGGATTGCCGCAGCACGAACAGGTGAACTGGCCGACTTCCTTGTAATCATTGAACTTGCCGGTAAATGGCCGCTCTGTTCCCGCCTGGCGGCAGACATGGAACTGCTCCGGGGTCAGCTCGGCCTGCCATTCCGCGTCGGTCTTTTCAATCTTGTCCACCATCGCGGTTTCTCCTTTATCGCCCGCCCCATAAATAGCCCCGCGTCACCCGGGGGGCAATCACCGGGTTATTCTTCCCGGCCGACCCGGCCCCTGTCCTTCTTGATATTTCCTTGACGGCGTTTGCTGTCCAGGCGGCGCTGTTTGGCGCCCTTTGAGGGTCTTGTCGGCCGCCGGTGCTTCGGTGGCACGGCGGCTTCGCGGATCAGCTTGACCAGCCGGTCCAGCGCATCGCGGCGATTGGCTTCCTGCGAGCGGAACCGGTCGGCGGTGATGACGATGACGCCATCCAGCGTCATGCGCCGGCCCGCCAACGGCTTCAATCGCAGGAAAGCCGCGTTGCTCAGCGCCGGGCTGTGCCGCGCATCAAAGCGCAACTGAACCGCGCTCGACACCTTGTTGACGTTCTGCCCGCCGGGCCCCGAGGCGCGGATGTGGGTGAACGCCAGCGCTGAAAGCGGCACGTCGAGATCGGGGGCGATGGTGTCGGGCGTGTCGCTCATCACCGCTCTCTACACCCGATACGGCCCGAGCCGCAATTTGTAAAAGCGGATATTTACCCTATAAGGCGGCATGAGTTATTCCAACGCCATCGCCGCCCGCTTCGCCGCCCTGCCGGGTGCGGTGCGGGCTGGTTTCTGGATCGCCTGCACCGGGACGACGTTCACCGGCATGATGGTGATCGCGCGCACCCTGTCTCCGGATCTGCCGATCTTCGTGATCGTGTTCTTTCGGTCGGTCTTTGGGCTGCTTTTTTTGATGCCGACGACGGCGCGGCGCGGCATGGCTGGGCTGCGAACGACCAATCGCACCCTCTACATCATCCGTGGCGGCACCGCCTTTACCTCGATCGCGGGCTTTTTCTATGCGGCCACCTTCATGCCGCTGGCCGAAATCGCGGCGATCGGCTTCACTCGCCCGGCCTTGGCCTGTGTTGCGGCAATCCTGATCCTGGGCGAGATCGCCCATGCGCGGCGCTGGGCGGCAATCGCCATCGGCTTTGTCGGCGCGCTGATCGTGGTCCGGCCGGGCTTCGCCGAGATAAATCCCGGCATTTTGTTTGTCTTCGTCGCGGTCGCGGCGCAGGTCGCCAACACCATCATCATCAAATACCTGACCCGGACCGATCACCCCGACACGATCGCGGTCTATCAGGGCATGTGCATGGCGCCGATCGCGCTGGCGCTTGCGCTGTTCGTGTGGGTTACACCGAACCTGGAGCAGTTCGGCTGGCTGTTGCTGATGGGCGCGTTCGGCGCGGTAACCCAGCGCACCATCGGGCGTTCCTACGCGGCAGCCGACGCGACCGT
>JAZFSB010000070.1:0-7207 GCA_036445935.1 Alphaproteobacteria bacterium
AGGACGACAATGTATATCAAAGCTCAAAAAACCACTTTACGTGTCACCACTCTCGCGGCCATCCTGACCTTGCCGCTCGCATCGGGTGCCTGGGCCGCCGGCGCGCATGGCGGCGGCCATGGCCATGGTCCCAAAATCGGCGCGCCCGGCAAGTCCGCCGACGCGATAGGACCGGTTACCGTGATCATGACGGATAACGCATTCGACCCCGCCACGATAACGGTCCGGAAGGGCCAGACCATCCGTTTTGTCGTCAGGAACAAGGGCGAGTTCGTTCATGAGTTCAACATCGGGACCAAAGCGATGCATGTCGCGCATCGCAAGGAAATGATGAAGATGATGGAAAGCGGCGTGCTCGAGTCCGACAGGATCAATCACCGGAAGATGAATATGGCCGACCCGGCGGACGACAAGCGGCACGAGCGTTCCGGTAAGATGATGGGTATGCGGGGCGGCAAGATGACGGGCGGCAAGCTGATGGCTCCGGCCGGCGCGACCTCGATGGCGCATGACGACCCCAACAGCGTGCTTCTGGAGCCGGGCAAGTCCGCCGAAATCGTGTGGAAGTTCGCCACCAGCGCCAAACTTGAATTTGCCTGCAATGTGCCGGGGCATTATGAAACCGGCATGAAGGGCAAACTCACGGTGAAGCAATGATGTGCGCGATGGTCGCTTGATGAAAAGACGCGATTTCCTGGCAAGCGGCGCGGCGGCGCTGGCCACCGTCCCCTGGTTCCCCCCGGCGCGGGCCGCGCAGGGTGAATTCCGTACCCTGACCGCCATGCAAGGTAGGGCCGCGCTACGCGGCAAGGGCCATCCCGCGACCGCGATATGGGGCTATGACGGCGCGGCGCCGGGTCCGGTGCTGCGGCTCAGTCAGGGTAAGGAATTCCGGCTTCGTCTGGTCAACCGTCTGGCGCAGCCGACCTCGACCCATTGGCACGGAATTCGTGTGCCCAATGCGATGGACGGGGTGTCGGGTCTGACCCAGGAACCGGCGCCTCCCGGCGGTGGATTTGATTATGTGTTTTCTCCGCCAGATGCGGGAACCTATTGGTATCACACACATAACAGGTCATGGGAGCAGATGGCGCGCGGGTTGCATGGTATGCTCGTGGTCGCCGAGAAAAATCCGCCGCGGGTCGATCATGACATCCCGCTGGTGGTCGATGACTGGCGGCTCGACAAGCAGGGTCAGATACACGAAAAGAGCTTCGGCGCCATTCGCGATTGGGCGCATGGCGGGCGCATCGGCAACTGGATTACGGTCAATGGCGGGCTCGATCCTGAATTCAAGGTCAAGGCGGGCGACCGGGTGCGGCTCAGGATCCTCAATGCCGCCAACGCGCGCATCGCACAACTGGCCTTTCCCGATCACAAGCCGACCATTATCGCCTTCGACGGCCAACCGGTCGCGCCCCGGCCGCTCGGCGACCGGCCACTGGTCGTGGCGCCGGGACAGCGCGTCGATCTGATGATCGACATGTCGCTGGCGCCGGGTTCGGAAGCGCCTGTCGCCTTTACCATGCGCGACCGGTCGATCGCCATCGCGTCGTTCAGATACGATCCGGGCGCGCCCCGGCGCGACAATCCGCTCGACGCTCCAATCCGACTTCCCGACAATCCGCTGCCCGGTCCGCTTGAGCTTGCGACGGCGAAAGAGGTTGCGCTGCACATGGAAGGCGGCGCCATGGGGCGCATGCGGGGCGCGACGCTCAAGGGTCGGGCCCTGACGATGCGCGAACTGGTGAAGGCGGGCAAGGTATGGGCCTTCAATGGCGTCGCCGGCATGCCCGACGTGCCGTTGCTGCGCATCCAGCGCGGCCGCACCGCGGTGATCGATATGAACAACGACAACGCCTGGCCTCACGCCATGCATCTGCACGGCCATCATTTTCGGGTGGTGCGGCGTGCCGGCAAGCCGGTCACCGCGGGCCCGTGGCGCGATACCGAACTGATAATGCCGCGCGAGCGCGTGGCCATCGCGTTCGTCGCCGATGCGCCCGGCAAATGGCTGTTGCATTGCCACATGCTGGAACATCAGGCCGGTGGCATGATCACCTGGATCGAGGTGGTTTGAGGCTATTGGTTTTCCGCACCGCTTCGCGCCCGCATGCGTTGGCGCAGCTTGGCGATCTGGGTCTCGGCCACGGCCAGCGCGAGGCGCATGCTGGGATCGCGGCTGGCCAGCGGCCCGACGCGCCGACGATAGACTTCCCAGTCCTCAAGGGTCGCGGTGGCGGGTTCGGGTTCACTGATCAGTGGCGCTGGCGCGACTGGTTCAGGGTAGGGGGCCAGTCCCAAAGCGGTCAGCGGTTGCATCGCGCGCGACGGCGGCGGTGTCACGTGCGGGTGCGCGCCCTCGAGCGCGAACCCCGCGACGCCGTCGATCATGTTGGGTTTGTAGCGTCCCATCGCCTACCTGCCTGATTCCTGTCTGGAATAAGAGAAGCAAGCGGGATGCCAAACGGGTTAACGTCGCCTTTGATGAGGGGCGTAAAGGTTAAGAAAAGCGACCGAACGTTGCCGCTGTAAAATCCACCGACACCTTACACCAGCGATCCTTGGGACTATCCCAGCCGCCAGGCGGTGTTGTTGCCGCATTCGATCGCCTTATCGCGGTAGAGCGACACCGCGCGGGCGTGGCGCTCGATGGTGGCCGGGTCGTCGGGTGCCACTGGCGGCAGCTCGTCGGGCAGGTAATAGCCGCTCGTGTCGGCGCCCCGCATCAGCATCGCGGTCGCGCGCAGTTTGGTGGTCTGGCGGACATGCGGGGCCATATAGGCGATGGAAAATCCCATGCGCCGGTCATTGCCGCTATTGGGGCGCGATGCATGCACCAGGCAGACATGGTGCATGGACATCTCGCCCGGTTGCAACTCCATGGTGACCATCTTGTCTTCGTCTTTGACGATGCGCGTGTTCTGACCGCTCGCCAGCAGATTATCCGGTTTCACCTCGGTGTAATCGACCGGCAACTGACCATCCTTGTGCGAACCGGGCAGCACCTGCATGCAGCCGGTTTCCAGCGTGGCCGGTGACAGCGCCACCCAGCAGGTCACCAGGTCAAGCGGGTCCATGCCGTAATAGGTCGCATCCTGGTGCCAGCTTACATAGGCATCCGTTTCCGGCTCCTTGAACCAGGCGCCGTTCTGATACATCAGCACATCCGGCCCGATCACGTCCTCGACCGCGTCAAGCACCGTGGACCTGCTGACCATCTGGTAAATCGACGGGAACAGAAGCGCGCATTTGGTTTTTTGCTTGCCGCCGATGGGTGCGCCCTGCGCCGCCTCGAATGCCTCGATCTCGTGGCGCAGCGCGATGGCGTCTTCCTCCGGCATGACGCGAACCGGCGAGACATAGCCGTCGCGTTGGTATTGCTCGATCTGTTCGGGGGTGAGGTTCAGGGGCATGATTTGCACCGGGTTGTTTGGACGTTAGTTCATTCCGGCAGGCCGGCCTTGAGCAACGCTTCGCGATGGTGGTCACGTTCGGCGTCGTGTGCGTAGTGCATCGTCTCGAGATAGCTGGCGATCGAAAAGTCAGGTTGGAGCGCCAGCACCTGATCGGCATGCGCCGTGGCCGCGCCTTCGTCGCCCATCTGCATGTTTGCGGCCGCGAGAAAGGCGCGGTGGCTGTGATCAAACGCGCTGATGCTTTGGAAGGCGGTAATGGCTTCGCGATACTGCCGGGCGACGAAATGCGCGCGCCCCAAATGGTTCCAGAATCGCTCCGGGTGGTAGGGGTTGAGGCGCATCGCCTTTTTGATCCACTCAATCCCTTCCTCGGGCTGACCCAGCCAGGTCAGGAGTTCACCTTTCTGCACGACGATCAGATCGTCATTCGGGTTGAGCGTGAGCGCACGGCCCTGATGGAAGTTGGCCTTGTCGAAATCGTGATAGGTAATGTTTACGGCGGCGAGGATGCGGTGAACGTCGCTGTCGCCATCGTCGAGCGCCAGGGCGGTCTCGAGTTCGCTCACGACCACGCCCCATGCCGCCTCTACGTCCTCAACCCAGCCATAGCCCCATGCCTGGGCAGAAATACAGGCTTTCCAGGCATGCGCGTGGGCATATTTTGGATCGATCGCGATCGCCCGCTCGATCATATCGAGCGCTTCCCTGTTGCTGTCACGCATCGACCGGTGATGCAGCAACTTGCCGCCGAGCACCAACTCGTAGGCCGCCATGTTATCGGTGGGCTTATGTGCGGCCCGCTCGCGCCTCGCCGCTTCAACCCGTCCCGGGAGGGTGGCGACAATCGCTTGCGAAATTTCGTCCTGGATCGCGAAGATATCTTCAAGCTTGCGGTCGTAACGCTCGGCCCATATGTGGCGATCGGTTTCCGCGTCGATGAGCTGGATGGTGACGCGGACGCGGTCTCCGGCCTTGCGCACGCTGCCCTCGGCGACATACTGAACGCCGAGCTCGCGTGCGACTTCGGGTATGTTGATTGCCTTGCCCTTGTATTTGAAGGCGGAGGTCCGCGAGATGACGAACAGTTCGTGGAAGCGCGAGAGTTCGGTCAGGATGTCCTCGGTGATGCCGTCGGCGAAGAATTCCTGCTCGGCATCGCCGCTCATGTTCTCGAACGGCAGCACCGCGATCGAGGGCTTATCGGGGAGAGGCAGCGGGCCCGATTCGGTGTGCCCCACGCTTTCCTCCGTGCCAAGCTGAACCCGATAGACGCGCGTTGGCCGTTCTATGTTCTTGAGCTTTTGATCGCCGAGATCGTCAAATGACGCCTCGATCTTTCCATCGACCTGGCGGAAAACATCTCCGGAAACAAAAATGCCGCGCGGTTCGGCAAGCGCTTCCAGGCGCGCGGCGACGTTCACCCCATCGCCAAACACATCATTGTCCTGCACGATCACGTCGCCAAGGTTTACGCCGATGCGGAACTCGATGCGGCTGTCCTCTTGTGCGTCCGCGTTGCGTGCGGCCATGTTTTCCTGGAACGTGACGGCGCAGCGGACGGCATCCACGACGCTGGCGAACTCGGCGAGAAGCCCATCCCCGGTCGTCTTCACGATCCGTCCCCGGTGCTCTGCGATGCAGGGGTCGATCATCTCGGTGCGATGGGCGGAGAGCGAGGCGAGCGTGCCTTCTTCGTTACGGCCCATCATCCGCGAATAACCTGCCACGTCGGCGGCAAGAATTGCGGCGAGGCGGCGCTGGACCCGCTCTTCGGCCATGAATTGGAACTACCGTAAGCTAACTCGATGCGCGGGATTGTATGAGGCGCGGGTCCGGGTGTCTATGCGGCTTGGATACCTTCCGCGTGCTGCCGGCGGCGAGCGTGACGCTTTGTCGCGTCATTTCCGGCCCGTTAACCCTGCCAATACGGGGAAGCGCAACATATTATGACGAAGGTGGCACGGGTTTCCGTAGGGAGTAAACGCAATGAGCACGACCCTTGATGACATGTCGGCGCGCTACGCGACCGATGAGATGAAGAAGGCCGGTGAAAAGGTGCCGAAATTCATCGTTTCGGCCGACGGGCATGTGGATGAGCCGCCGGATATGTTCGATGGGTTGCCGTCGGAAATTCGCGACGCCATCAAGCGCCCCAAGATCATGCTCGATGCCCGCCCCAAGGGCGGCGTCGACTCCAAAATCCGGGTCAAGGACATGGCGCTCGACGGGGTCGCCGCGGAAGTGCTCTATCCGACTTTCACGCTGGCCTTGTTTTCACAGGAACAGCGCGAACAGGAAGCGGCCTTCCGGGTCTATAACGACTGGATCGCGGATTTCTGCAAGGGCGCGCCCAACAAGCTGTTCGCTATCCCCTGTCTCGCTGTCTATGACATCGACGTGGCGATCGCCGAGATGCAGCGCTGCAACGACATGGGGCTGCTCGGCGGGTTGATCTGGCAGGTGCCGCACCCCGACCTGCCGCTGACGTCCGACCATTACGAGCGGCTCTGGGCGGCGGCGGCGGAGCTGGGCCAGCCGCTGCACTTCCACATCCTCACCGGCTTCAACTATTTCCGCTTCAAGCGGGAAGGTCTGGACAAGGTGCGCGGCTCGGTCAACACCAAGACCCATGATATCTTCACCACAATTTACGACATCATCTGGTCGGGCGTGTTCGAACGCCATCCCAAGCTCAAGGTGGCGATCGTCGAAGGCGAGATCGGCTGGGCGCCGTTTCTTCTGCAGCAGTACGATTATTACTACCGGCGCAACACCAAGCCGGGACACCCGAACCAGGATTTCGCCATTTCCCGCCTGCCCAGCGAAATCTTCGAAGACCACATGTACCTGACCTTCATGGACGATTACGCCGGCGGCCAGGCGCTGAAATACTGGGGCGACCGCAACTGCATGTGGTCCAGCGACTACCCCCACCCCAACATGACCTGGCCCAATTCCCGCGCCTTCATAGCCCGTCAGATCGGCGACCTCGCGCCCGAAAAACAAAAACGCGTCCTGAGCCAAAACTGCATCGACCTCTACGGGCTGGACTTGAAACTGTAGCGTCCCTCCCTGTACGCCTCCCGCTACGCGCTGTAGCATCCGGCCATCATTCAGGGAGAGGGCGATGGTGGGGGCGAAACGGGGCTATCCGGATTTTCAGGAACATTTGAAGGCGCTGGACGCGGCCGGGTTGCTGACCGTCATCGATCATCCGGTCAACAAGGACACCGAGCTGCACCCGCTGGTGCGCTGGCAGTTCCGGGGCGGTATTCCCGAGGCCGACCGCAAGGCCTTCCTGTTCACCAATGTCACCGACGGGGCCGGGCGCAAATACGACATGCCGGTGGTGGTCGGCGCGCAATCGACCAACGCGGAAATGTATGCGATCGGCATGGGGGTGCCGGTGGACGGGATCGCTGCGGCCTGGAACAGGGCCATCGCCAATCCTATCGCGCCGGTCACGGTGGAGGACGCGCCGTGCCATGAAGTCGTGCTGACAGGCGCCGATCTGGAAGGCGACGGCAAGGGGCTCGATGCGCTGCCGGTGCCGATCTCGACGCCGGGCTACGATTCCGCGCCCTATCTGACCGCGACCAACGTAACGACCAGGAACCCGGAAACCGGAACCCAGAACATGGGCACCTACCGGGCCGGGCTGAAGGCGTCCAACCGGCTGGCGGTGCGCATTGTGGCGCGGCCGGGCGGCGCCGAGGGGCATATGCACTGGGAAATGTGGAAAGCGCGCGGCGAGCCCATGCCGTGTGCCATCGTCGTCGGCTGCCCGC
>JAZFSB010000071.1:0-7783 GCA_036445935.1 Alphaproteobacteria bacterium
TCAAAAGGATGGGATGAGGATCCAATGACATGACGGTGAATGACCAACCGTCAAATGCATAATAGGAGCCACATGGTTAACAAATGGTTAAAAGGTTAATAATTGAGAAAAAAATAATTAACGCCAGTGAATTCGAGAAAAACAGGCACAAAAAAAATGGGCCACCTTGCGGTGGCCCAGTTTAACAGGGAGGCGTCAAAAGGATGGGATGAGGATCCAATGACACGATGACTTGGTCTCCCAAGCCATCGAGAGTGACTTTAGGTCTCTCCCGTAAACAAATAGTTAATTTAGATAAATTTACGTAAAATCCCATCGGTCGCGGGGCGTTACTTTTTGAACAGCAACTCGGCGGCGCCAAGATGGGTGGTTTTGCCCGCTATTTCGGTCCTGACACGCCCGATCTCGGCTTCCATCTCGGCAATATACTCATGGAGCTGCTCTATCGACATCGGGTCGAGATTGCGCACCTTCGCGGTAGCGCGCTGTGGTTCCAGGTCTTCTTCGTCCATGACTGCCCCCATCCCCGTCGCTACCCATTCGGTGCTTGCCAGTGTGAACGCCAAGCATTAGACCTGCAACCGCCTTACCCATCCCCTTCTTGAACAGCGAATCGACGATGACCGACAATTTGCCGGAACAGATGACCGCCATTGAAATCGCCGAACCCGGCGGCCCCGAAATGCTGCGCCCGACCACGCGGCCGACACCCCGGCCAGGCGCGGGCGAGGTGCTGATCCGGGTCCTGGCGGCCGGCGTCAACCGGCCCGACGTAATGCAGCGCAAGGGTCAGTACCCGCCGCCACCGGGCGCGTCCGATATTCCAGGGCTTGAGATCGCCGGTGAGATCGCCGCCTTGGGCGACGGCGTGGCCGAGCTCAGTCTTGGCGATACGGTCTGCGCGCTGGTCACGGGCGGCGGCTATGCGGAATATTGTGTCGCCGCCGTGCCGCTCTGCCTGCCGGTACCGGCGGCATTAAGCGCGGTCGAGGCCGCGGCCCTGCCCGAGACCTGCTTCACCGTGTGGGACAATGTCTTTACCCGTGGCCGGCTGGCCCCCGGCGAAACGCTGCTGGTACATGGCGGCTCAAGCGGCATTGGCACCACGGCGATACAGCTTGCCCGGGCGACCGGCGCTCGCGTGCTGACGACCGCTGGATCGGACGAAAAATGCCGCGCCTGCGAAGAACTGGGCGCCGCCCGCGCGATCAATTACCGGACCGAGGATTTCGTCGCCGTGGTCAAGGAAGAGACCGGCGGCAAGGGCGTCGACGTCGTGCTCGACATGGTTGGCGGCGATTATGTGGGGCGCAACCTGAACGCGCTCGGCCACGGCGGCCGGCTGGTGCAGATCGCCATCCAGAAGGGCACCAAGGCGGAAATCGCGGTCCATCTGATCATGGTCAAGCAGATCACCTTCACGGGCTCGACGCTACGCGCCCGCCCGGTTGCGGAAAAGGCTGAAATCGCCGACAAGTTACGCGCCAAAGTCTGGCCGCTGATCGAAAAAGGCGCCGTCAAACCGCTGATTCATGCGACTTTTCCGCTGAACGCGGCAGCCGAGGCGCACAGGTTGATGGACAGCAGCGCCCATATTGGTAAAATCGCCCTGACGGTATGAGCGTGGACGCCTGTATCGTGTTTTCGTCGTTGGGGTTTGCTTTTGGCGCGGTATCGCGCCAGCCGGGAAATCCGGTCTCGCGGCGGGGTGGCACTCCCGTCCACGTGGAATTCAAGGAGGAATGATGGGCCAGATACTGATGCCCAAGGCGACGGCCGTATGGCTGATCGAGAATACAACGCTAACCTTCAAGCAAGTCGCGGATTTCTGCGGTCTGCATCCGCTTGAAGTGCAGTCGATCGCCGATGGCGAAATCGCGGTTGGCATGGTCGGGTTCGATCCGATCAGCAGCAACCAGTTGACCCGTGACGAAATCACGCGCTGCGAAGCCGATGAGGCCGCCGAACTCACCATGTCGGAAGCCAGCAACGTGCCACGCCCGACGCCCCGCACCAAGGGGCCGCGCTACACCCCCGTGGCGCGCCGTCAGGACCGGCCCGACGCCATCGCCTGGTTGGTCAAGAGCTTCCCGGAGCTGACCGACGGGCAGATTTCCCGGCTGGTCGGCACCACCAAACCGACCATCAACGGGGTGCGGGACCGCACGCACTGGAACATCCACAACATCAAGCCGCGCGACCCGGTGGCGCTCGGCCTGTGCGCGCGCGACGATCTGCAGGCCGCCATCGACAAGGCGCGCCGCGCCGCCGAGCGGGCGGCCCAGCGCAAGGCCAAGGCGGACCTCGCGGCGGGAATCATCCCCGAACCGCCGCCCGAACCCGAACCGCCGCCCGAACCCGAGCCAGAGCCCGTCCCGGAGCCCAAGCCGCTGGCCGAGCTGACCGCCGAGGATGTCTTCGGCACCCCGAAGCCGAGCGAGCCCGACCCAACCGGCGGCGAGACCGACCCGACACCCTGACGACGCCCCGCCCGCCCGGAACCCGGCTGCCTAATGGCGAACAAGCCCGACTACGCCTTTCCGCGCCAGTCTCATGGCGAGCTGTGCGAAGTTGCGCCCGGCGTGCACTGGGTGCACATGCCGCTGCCGTTCGCGCTGAACCACGTCAATCTGTGGCTGTTAGATGATGGCGACGGCTGGACCGTGGTCGATACCGGCTACAATAACGACGACACCCGCGCCCACTGGGAAACGATCTTCGATAAATTTCTCGACGGCCGACCGGTCACGCGGGTCATCGTCACCCATTTTCATCCCGACCACGTCTCGCTTGCCGGCTGGTTCGTCGAACGCTTCGGCGCCGAGATCTGGATGACCTATTCGGAATGGATGCAGGCCCAGCTCAACCGCCATGGCGGGCCGACCGCCGACATGGATGCCCGCATCCAGTTCTACCGGGATAACGGCATGGAGGACGACGGCGCCGACGGCTACGTGGAAACGCGGCCCGATTTCGCCCGGATCATCATGCCGCTGCCGGTCGCCTTCCATCGCATGATGGAGGGCGACGAGATCCGGATAGGTGGGCATGGCTGGCGGATTATTATTGGCGCCGGCCATTCGCCGGAGCATGCAGCCTTGTGGTGCGCCGATCTCAACGTGCTGATATCCGGTGACCAGGTGCTGCCCCGCATCTCGACCAATGTAAGTTTGCAGTGCAACGAACCGGACGGCGACCCGCTCAGGCTGTTTCTCACCAGCCTGGAGAAATTCCGCCCGCTGCCGGCGGACGTGCTGGTGCTGCCGTCGCACGACCGCCCGTTTCGTGGGCTGCATGACCGCATCGACGCGCTGGGCGAACATCACGAAGAACGGCTGCGGGCAGCCCATGAGGCCTGCGCGGATCCCATGACCGCGGCCGACCTGATCCCGGTGCTGTTCAAGCGGAAACTGGACCGCCACCAGTTCGGCTTCGCCATCGGCGAAGCGCTGGCCCACGCCCAATACCTGGTCACCGACGGCCGTCTGACCCGTGCCCGCGACCCCGACGGCCTCCTGCGCTACCGGCAGGTCTGATTTACCGGCTGGCGCGTTCGCTTTCGCGCAGCGCGCGGCGGTCGATCTTCATCAGGGTGGTTCGGGGCAGCGCGTCGACGAAGGCGATTTCGTCCGGCACCTTGTAGCCGCCGATCCGGCGCACGTTCGCCTTCAGCGCGTCGGCCATCGCCACGTCGCCCTGATTGCCCGGCTTAAGCACGACGAACGCCTTGGGCTTGGTCAGACCGGCACCGTCCTCGAACGACACCACGGCGGCTTCCAGCACGGCGTCGTGCTCGGTGATCGCGGCTTCGACCTCAAGCGGCGAGACCCACAGCCCCTTGACCTTGAACACGTCGTCGCTGCGCCCGGAGAACCAGAAATAGCCGTCCTTGTCGAATTGCAGCGTGTCGCCGGTGCGCGCCCATTCGCCGACAAAGGTTTCCTTGGTCTTGTCCAGCTTGCGCCAATAGAAGAAGCACGCCGTGCGCGACTTGATCCAGGCTTCGCCGTCGGTGCCGGGCTCGGTCACCTCAACGCCGTCGGCATCCATCAGCTTGGCCTCGAAGCCGAATACCGGCTTGCCCAGGCTGCCGCGGCGGTAATCGTCCGGCCGGTTGGCGATCCATTCATAGGTGATTTCGGACGAGCCGATCGAATCGTGGATTTCCAGGTTGAACAGTTCCTCGAACTTCTCGAACACCTCGGGCGGCATCTTCTCGGACGCCGACGTGACCAGCGACAGGGACGAAAAATCGGGCACCCGTTCCTGCTCGGCATAAAGCAGGATGTTCTTGATGATGGTCGGCACCGTGATCAGCTTGCTGGGCGCTGTGCGCTCAACGATGGCGGCGACGTTTTCCGCCGTCGGCGGCAGGCGCGACGTCACCGCCGTCGCCCCGAAATAGAACGGAATCAGCAGCCCCGGCCACAGCCCGTGGGTGAAATATTTCTTCGACGTGGCGTGAACGACATCGTCTTCCGTGTAGCCCATGAACGCGCCGTGCCGTTCCGGCACCAGGTAGAAATCATGCGCCAGATGGGTGATCCCCTTGGCGGTGCCGGTGGTGCCGCCGGAATAGAACATGTAGGTGACGTCGTTATGGTGCAGCGGCACCGGCGGGAAGTCCTCTCGCTGGCCCTCGACCAGCTCGCCATAGGTCAGCGCCGCGCGGTCGTCGGAGTCCGGGACGGCGGCGGCATCGCCACCGCGCACGATGACGGTTTTAAGAGTCCAGGGCAGGTCGCCGGCGATCTCAGCCAGCTTTTCGACCTGCTCGGCATCGATGAACAGGGTTTGCGCCGCCGTGTCGCGCAGGAAATAGAGCAGGTTGGAGGCCTTGTAGGCATCCGAGATCACCACCGGCACCACGCCGGCCCGGATGGCGCCGAACCACAGCGCCATATATTCCAGGCTGTCGGTGCCGAACAGCAAAATCCGCGTGCCGGGCGCGATGCCCCGCGCGCCGAGCCCGCCGGCGGCGCGGCAGACATGGGTGAGGAATTCGGCGTAGCTGTAGGCCTCCCGGTCGACGATCAGCGCCGTCTTGTCGGCGGTCGGGGTGCCGATATGGCGGTCGAGCAGCAGGTGCGTCGGGTTGAAATATTCCGGCGGCTCCGGATCGCTCCAGCCCCGCCAGTCGTCGCTATAGATCAGATCGCGATAGTCGCCCACGCCTGCTTGTCCTTATGTCCGGTTAGTCGGCTCCGGCCCACCCTTAAAGAAAGGGCCCACCGGATTTATTACCGGCGGGCCCGTTCGCGTCAACGTTCAGCGTGTGATTAGAGTAGCCCCGCGCCCCGCGCCCATTTGTACTTGGCGCCGAGCACCGCGACCGGCAGCTCGGTGGTGTAGGGATAGGCGATGATGCCGCGCTCATAGAGATATTCGCACGCCTCCTCGACCTCGGTATCGCCCACCAGGGACGCCACCACGGGCTTGTTGATGCCCTTTTTGCGCCCGGCCTCGACCACTTCGGCGCACAGCTTGGCGAACACCATCGGCGGGGTGACGATGGTATGCCAGTAACCCAGGATCAGCGAATGGATGCGTTTATCCTCGAGCGCCAGCTTGATGGTGTTGGCGTAGGTCTGGGGCGGTTCGCCGCCGGTGATATCGACCGGGTTGCCGGCGGCGCCGAAGGGCGGGATGAACTGGCGGAAAGCCGTGTCCAGATCCTTCGGCATTTTCATCAGCGTCAGGCCGTTATCGACACAAGCGTCCGACAACAGCACGCCGGACCCGCCGGCGCCGGTGATGATCACGATGTTCTCGCCCTGCGGCGTTGGCAGAACGCCGAGACCGCGGGCGAACTGCAACATGTCGTTCAGGCTGTAGGCGCGGATCACGCCGGACTGGCGCAGCACGTCGTCATAGATCTTATCGTTGCCGGCCAGCGCCCCGGTATGGGAAGCGGCGGCCCGCGCGCCGAGCGCGGTACGGCCAGCCTTGAGCATCACCACCGGCTTTTTCTTCGACACCCGGCTGGCCACCTCGGCGAACGAGCGGCCGTCCTTCAGGTCCTCGCAATGCATGGCGATGACTTCGGTGTTCCTGTCCTGCTCGAAATAGGTCAGCAAGTCGTCCTCGTCGAGGTCCGACTTGTTGCCGAGCCCGACAATGGCCGACACGCCCATCTTGGTCGAGCGCGAGAAGCCGATGATCGACATGCCGACGCCGCCCGACTGCGAACTCAGCGCCACCTTGCCCTTGACGTCATAAGGCGTGCAGAAGGTCGCGCACAGGTTTTGCGGCGTGTAGTAGAAACCGTAGATGTTCGGCCCCATGATGCGAACGTTGTACTTCTTGGCAACGCCCAGCAACTGCTCCTGCAACGCTTCTTCGCCGACTTCGGCGAAGCCCGATGGGATCATCACGGCGCCCGCGATCTTCTTCTTGCCAACCTGCTCCAGCGCGCCGGCGCAGAACTTGGCCGGTATGGCGAACACGGCGATGTCGATCGGGCCGGGCACGTCGAGCACATTGGCATAGACCCGGTGACCGAGAATGTTGGTGGCCTTGGGATGGATCGGATAGATCTCGCCCTGATAGCCGCCATTGATCAGGTTCTTCATCACCGAATTGCCGATCTTGCCATCCTCGGCGGAGGCCCCGATGACGGCGATCGCCTTCGGATTCATGATGCGCTTCATGGAGCGCAGGATTTCCTTCTGGCTCGGCCGGTCACGGGCCGGGGTGGGATCGAGATCGAGCAGGATGCGGACATCGACAGCACTCACCCCCTTGGCGTCGGCGAAGACCGGGTTGAGATCGAGTTCCAGAATCTCGGGAAAATCGGACACCAGCCTGGAGACGTTCTGGATGACGCCCGCGAGCGCCGCGCGATCAACCCCCTTGGCGCCGCGCACGCCCTTGAGGATCTCGGCTGCCCCGATGCCGTCGATCATCGACAGCGCATCGCGTTTGGTTGCCGGCGCCAGCCGGAAGGTGATGTCCTTCAGCACCTCTACCAGGATACCGCCCAGGCCGAACGCGACCAGCTTGCCGAAGCTGGGATCGGTCACGGCGCCGACGATCACTTCCTGACCGCCGCCGCGCGCCATCTTCTGCACCTGGATACCGGTGATGTCGGCATCCTTGTTGTAGGATTTGGCGTTCTTGACGATCTGGTTGTAGGCGCGCTTGGCCGCGGCCGCGCTATCGACGCCGACGATCACGCCGCCGGCTTCGGTTTTGTGCAGGATGTCGTCGGAGACGATTTTCATCACCACCGGGAAACCCAGCCTTGCCGCCATCCGCCCCGCCTGGTCGGACGATTTCGCCAGCCCTTCGCGGGGCGTTGGGATGCCATAGGCATCGCAGATCTTCTTGTTCTCAGGCGCGTTCAGCGAACCCCGGCCAGCCTTGATCGCCTTATCGAGAATCGCGCGCACCACCTTCTTGTTGTAGGCCATATCCCGGGTCTCCCCCTTGTATCCGTGAATGAATTGTTCAGATCGCGCCTTCGGCGCGGGCCGCTTCGATTTCGGTATCGTCGAGCCCGACAACGGTCTTCAGAACCTCGTCGGTATGTTCGCCCAAGAGCGGCGACCGCTCCACGTCGCTGGGTGAATCCGACAGCTTGACCGGGTTGCCGACGGTCAGGTACTTGCCGCGCTCGGGGTGATCGACCTCGACCACGGTGCCGGTTTCGCGCAGCGACGGTTCCTCGGCCAATTCCTTCATCGACAGGATCGGACCGCACGGAATGTTGAGCGGATTGCATAGCTCCATGACATCGAACTTGTCCAGCGTCTTGGTCCATTCCTCGATGGAGTCGAAGATC
>JAZFSB010000072.1:0-4139 GCA_036445935.1 Alphaproteobacteria bacterium
CCGATTTCCCGGTGGTCACCGATACGCTTGTGAATTTTCATGTCCAGGTACGCTCCGCGGGTGGGCTTTACCGCCGCCTGCGCAGACAGATTGTGTTCACGCTGGACGACGAACCCGCGTTTCATCCATTCCCGCGCAAACTCGCGCTACCGTTGCTGGAATGGGGCATGAACTGGTGCATCTATCGTAACGCGCACCAATACCACCTCGTCCACGCCGCGGTGGTCGAAAAGAACGGTATCGCTTGCCTTATGCCGGGCACTTCCGGTGCCGGGAAAAGTACGCTGTGTGCCGCACTCGTCTCGCGCGGGTGGCGTCTGGTGTCCGACGAGCTGGCGGTTCTCAGCCCGGACGGTAACAAAGTGCTGCCAATTGCGCGCCCAATTTCGCTCAAGAAGGAGTCGGTGCCGCTGATCCAGGCCTTCGCCCCGGAGCTGGTGTTCGGGCCCCAGTTCCGCGAGACGCCCAAGGGTTTACTGGCGCACGTCAAACCGCCCGGTGATAGCGTTTACCAAATGGATGAACCTGCCCATCCGCGACGTATTGTGTTTCCGGAGTGGCACGAAGACGCGGCGGCGGAACTCGAACCTGTCGAAAAAGGCCAGGCGTTCTATCGCCTCGCCGACTGCTCGCTCAACTATCACATTCTGGGCAGCGACGGATTTCACGGTCTCACCGACTTCGTTGACGGATGTGATTGCTACCAGTTTCGGTACTCGACCCTCGATGAGGCCGTTGATGCTTTCGATAGCCTGGTCTGAATCTCGCATGCGCAGAGTTCTGTTATGATACGGATGGCCGAAACGGCGGACGCCACGCGCGACCTGCTTGACGCGATCAAGACGCCGCGGGTGGTCGAGGAATTCGGGCTTGGCCGCTGGGACCTCCTGATCCGTCAGGCCCGCCGCACCCGGCTGCTGTCAAGAATTGCGGTGCGGACCGCCGACCTTGGCCTTACCGGGTCGCTGCCGCCCGGGGTTGGCGACACGCTGACGGCGGCGCGCAATGTCGCATCCGACAACCGGCGCATGATCACCTGGGAAATCAACCGTATCCGCCGTGCCCTTGCCGACGTCGACACACCGGTAATACTGCTCAAGGGCGCTGCCTATGCCGCTGCAGACCTGCCGCCGGCGCGCGGCCGCATAGCGGGCGATATCGATATCATGGTACCGGCGGCGCGCCTCGAGGAAGTCGAAGCCACGCTTCAGCGGCACGGATGGTGTTCGATCACGTTCTCCGATTACGACCAGCGCTACTATCGAAGATGGATGCACGAGCTGCCGCCGCTTCGTCATGCCGAGCGCGAGACCGTGATCGATGTGCACCATACGATCTTGCCGCGAACTAGCCGCCTCCGACCGGACCCGGATAAGCTTTGGCACGCGACGCGGGCGGTCGCTGATACTGGCATGCAGATGCTAGGTCCGCAGGATATGGTGCTCCACAGTGCTGCCCACCTGTTCCAGGATGGTGATCTCAATTTCGCTCTTCGCGATCTCGTCGATATCGTTGACCTGTTGGGCTGTTTCGGCGCTGAGCCTGAATTTTGGGATGGCCTCTTCGAGCGGTCAGAGGTGCATCAGCTCCAGCGACCGCTTTTCTACGCTCTGCGCTACGGCGCCATGCTGCTCGATTTAAGTGTCCCCGCCGACGTAGAGCGCAAGATCGCAGCCGCGGCGCCGCGCAATCTCGCGCTTGAACTGATGGATCGAACGGTGCCGAAAGCCCTGCTTCCCGATCATCCCGACCGGCCGAGTGGTATTCGCGGCCGCGCCGCGATGCTTCTTTATCTCCGCTCACATTGGTTGCGCATGCCGCCGCTGCTATTGGCGGCTCATCTAGCCCATAAATCAGTCATACAGGTCTCGATGGCATATCTGCGTTGGCGCCGTGACAAGGCAGCGGCGTGATCGTGCCCGATAACGACGCTAAACCTGGAGCATGCGGAAGGGCTCGCGCGCTTCCTTGACGAAGATGTCCTCGGGCGCGAGGCGGCGTTTGGTAATGCGCTGGTCGTGGCAGAATTTCAGGAACGCCTCGATCGTCGTGCGATTGCGCTCGATCCCGTAGGGCCAGTAATCGCCGTCGGGGAAAAACAGCTTCGTGTCGCGCTCAATGGCGGCCTGGATCCAGGGCAGGGCGATCTGCGAGACATCCATGTCGTGCATGCGCTCGACCGATCGGTTCTTGGCCGCCTCGAACGCGGCCAGCAGGTTGCCCGCGATCCACGGGTTGGCCTCATAGCTAGACCGCCGGATCGCCACCGTATGCATGATCGGATAGATACCGGTGGCTTTGAAATAATCCCGCTCAACGCCCTCGTAGTCAGGAAACAGCCGCTTGATCCGGGGATCGCCGTCGAGGAACAATTGTGGCGGGGCGGCCGACAGGAAAGCGTCGAGTTTGCCGTCCACCACCATTTCGGCCAGCGATCCGTTCGGCAGATTGGTCAGGCGCACCCCTTCCGGCGGCTGCTCGACGGAATTGTCCAGACGCCCCGGACTGTCCGGCCCTAGCTGGTACCAGTCGACATCGGTCAGCTGAATGCCCAGCGAGTCGGTCATCCAGCCGCGGATATAGGCGGTCGCGGTCTGCGCCCATTGCGCGATGCCGATCCTGGCGCCGGACAGGTCCTCGGGTCGTTTGATCGGCCCGTCGGCGCGGATATAGATGCCGGAATGCCGAAACAGGCGCGACGGAAACACCGGGATCAGCACGAAGGGGGCCTCGCCCCGGTCGATCGCCTGAACCGCGCCGGCGAACGACAATTCCGACACGTCCCATTCCTGATCCCGGAAGAACCGGTAAAACGTTTCCCAGACCGGCATCACCAGGCAGGTGAGCTCGACCCCTTCCGGCTTGACCCGCCCGGTGAACAGGTCGCGCACATGGTCGTAATCGTAGATCCCCATCGTCAGGTGGATATCCGTCATCTTGTCGTGGGCTCCAGTTTCAAGAAATTTCCAGCTAGCTTGTGAATTCCGGTGGTGCTGTGTCAAGCTTACCCCTGTGAGAAATATATCCGACACGAAGTTTACCGGAGGGGGAGCCACCGATGATCAAATCCATCCTGTCGATTACCTCGCTTGTCGCGGCGGGTATGATGCTGGTTCCGACCACCAGCGCATTCGCCCAGCAAAAGACCTATACGCTGAAGGTCGCAAGCTTCACGCCCAAGCCCGCATCCACGTCACGCTGGTTCGAGAAGGCCAAGGTCGATCTTGCCGCCAAGTCGGGCGGCCGGCTGAAGCTGCAAATGTATTACGGCTCGTCGATGGGGCCGATGCCCCGGCATTACGACCTGGCGCGCACCGGCGTCGCCGATATGGCGTTCTTCCAGCACGGGGTTACGCGCGGCCGGTTCCCGCTGACCGAACTGACCCATAGCCCGTATCTGGTGCCGCCGGGCGCCAAGGGCTCGCTGGTCGCGACCCAGGTGGCGGCCGATCTCAAGGACCGCTATCTCGCCAAGGAACACAAGGGCACCAAGCTGATCTGGATCGTCTATAACCGCCCGTCGGGGGTCTATGAGACCAAGAAGCCGATCCGGGGCGTGGCCGATCTCAAGGGCCGCCGCTACCGGGCGCCGACACCGACCGATGTCGCCATGATGAAGGCGCTGGGCGCGTTGCCGATCGGCATGCCGGCCACCCACATGGCGGAATCGCTGCAGAAGGGCACCATCGACGGCGTGGTTACCGACCCGATGGGCATCTTCGCGTTCAAGCTCGGCGGTCTGGTGAAGCACTACACGCCGATGTTCGTGTCGGTGATCAGCTTCGGGCTGGTGATGAACCCCAAATCCTATGACCGGCTGCCGGCCGATCTGCAAAAGCTGATCGACGAGCTGGGCACCAAGGAAAGCGCGGTGACGATGGCGAAAATGGCGTGGTCGGATTTTCCCGTCTTCACCAAATACATGGCCAAGCTGAAGCTCAACAAGGTTCCGTTGAGCCCCGCCGCCGACAAGGAAATGCGGGCCGCCGCCACCAAGGTGATGGACCGGCGTATCGCGGCGATGGAGAAGAAGGGGCTGCCGGCGCGCAAGGTCTATGCCGAGATGAAGGCCCTGGCGGCGATCTACGCCGACCGGTAGTACCGGAACCGGAAGATGATGTCGTTCGTTCGGGCGGCGG
>JAZFSB010000073.1:0-5147 GCA_036445935.1 Alphaproteobacteria bacterium
GCTCATTGGCACATATTTTCGGCGCTATATCGACCAGGACGCTTTCCGGAATACCAATATCGGCGACCGTTATCTCACCCGCCAGTCCCCTGCCCGGCATCAACAAGTGGCCCGGCTTGCGCCGAAAAAACGTTACCGTCATGGCGCAGTCAGGCGCGGCCCCCAGTACGGCGCCACTATCACCATGCACCCCGCTCGGCACATCCACTCCGACACAAGTGAGAGCGCGCCGGTTTACCGCTTCGACCACAGCTTTCGCTGCTCCGTCCAACGGCCGGCCAAGCCCGGCGCCGAAAAGCGCATCGACCACCAGCTCCGCGCCGTCGAGCACCGCCTCGCCAAGCGGCTCGACCGGGCCCTCCCAACGCGCCGCCATCGCCGCCGCATCGCCCTTAAGCCCAGCGCGCACGCCCAGCAGGGCGAGGCGCACCGGCCAGCCATCGGCGGCCAGCAACCGCGCCACAACGAAGCCATCGCCGCCGTTATTGCCAGGGCCGCACAGTACCGCGACCGAGCGGCGGGCCCAGCGGTGCCGAATGCGATCGGCGATCGCACGCCCAGCATTTTCCATCAGGGTCTCGCCCGGAATGCCGGACGCGATCGCCGCGGCGTCGGCGAGATACATTTCCTCGACAGTCAGCAAATACCGGTCTTCCATCCCGGAACAATAGCGCGCGGCCGGGTCGGCCGGAAGTAGGACAAAACCCCGCTGCTTGACGCCCCAACCCGGTCCCCCGACACTGCCGCCCGTTTCGAACACCCGAGGGAGCAAGGACATGGCCAGCGACATTTACGAAAATATCAAATTCACCGTGGAAGACGGGATCGCCCATCTGGTGCTGAACCGGCACGACATCCGCAACGCCTATTCGGAAACCGGCTTTACCGACGAAATCCTCGATGTGCTCAACAAAGTCCAGATCCATCCAGATGCGCGGGTGTTCGTGCTGTCGGCCGACGGCACGGCGTTTTCCGCCGGCGGCAACATCAAGAACATGCAGGCCAAGAAAGGCATCTTCGGCGGCGGGCCAGCCGGCACAAGGCGCGGCTATATCGAAGGCATCCAGCGCGTGCCCAAGGCGCTTTATGCGCTCGATATCCCCTCGATCTCGGCGGTTCAGGGCCCCGCCATCGGCGCCGGCTGCGATCTGGCGCTGTTCTGCGACATCACCATCTGTTCGACCAAGGCCAAATTCGGCGAGACCTTCATCAATGTCGGTATCATTCCGGGCGATGGGGGGGCCTGGATATTGCCCCGCCGGGTCGGCGCCCAACGCGCGGCTGAACTGACCTTCACCGGGCGCATCGTCGAGGGCAAGGAAGCCGCCGAGATCGGGCTGGCGCTCGAATGCGTCGAACCTGACGACCTCATGCCACGGGTAATGGAACTCGCCACGACCATGGCGACCCGGCCACCGATTACCGCGCGCATGCTGAAAACCCTGTTCCGCCAGTCGCAGTCGGCACACCTGCATGATTTTCTTGATAACTGCGCCGCCATCCAGGCGATCTGCCATACAACCGACGACCATATGGAAGCCGTCACCAGCATCCTGGAAAAGCGTGAACCGACCTTCCACGGCAGCTGATCGATTCGGCAGGAACTACCGGACCGGCAATCCCACCCTGCGCATTCTGCCGAGCAGACGGAAAATTATATAGCAACCCATTGGAATATATGATTAAAATTTTGGCATGATTCCTGCATGAGACTCTGCGTCACAGACCCAATCAACGGAGTTACCTCATGGCCACCGTGCTTGCCGAAAGCGATCTGAACGTCACCGCCCCGCCCCCAAGCCGTCCGGTGGACAACGCGGAAGTCGTCCCCTTCCCCACGGATGACGCCGCCGGCACCGAAAATGACGAAGCAAAGGCGCTGGTTAGCGACGCGCGCGAAGGCATCAAGCGCCTGATGGCGATGTCGCCCGACCAACTCCGCGCGCTGATCGCCGATAAGGTCAATATGCTCGAGAACGAGCTTGAAGAGCGCGATGCCCGCCGCAGCGCACTGGAAGAAGCCCGCGCCGCCCAGCGCATGCTCGACGCCCGCCGCCGGCGCGCCAAGCGCATCCGCCACCGGGTCAACGTACTGAGCACGATGTCGGTCGCCCTGTTCGCCGGTTTCATGGTGATCAGCGTCTTCTGAACCGATCCCCCACCCCGCAATAAAATAAAAAAAACGCGCCCCGAGATGGGGCGCGTTTTCGTTTGGGACGGTGCCGTCGTCAGGCGACCTGGCGGGGCTTGCCGGCCATGCTGTCGAGATGGGCGGCGACCTCGTCGAGCTTCATCACATCGGCGTATTTGTGATGCATGTCGAACAGGTTTGTCTTGTGGATGAACTCGCTGCGGTCGAACACGCATTCCTCGACCAGCGAGACATGGAAGCCGAACATGTGTGCTTCCAGCGTACTGGCCCGTACGCAGCCCGACGTACTTTCGCCGCAGACGATCAGACTGTCGATGCGGCGCTGGTTGAGATGGGCCACCAGAGGCGTGCCGAAAAAGGCGCTGGGGCGTTCCTTGCGGAACACCGTGTCCTCGGGCTGGGGCGCGAAGGCATCGTGGATTTCACAGTCATGCGCCGTAAGCGGCATCTTGCCCCGGCGGGTTGATTGCACGCGGTGTGGCGAAAACTGCGCGGTGACATAAAATACCGGGATGCCGGCATTGCGCGCGGATGCGAACAGCCGCTTGGTTGGCTCGATGGCGTTATGAGCGTAGACACCGCAACTGTTGGGATAGTCCTTGTCGAGTTCGTGCGGCAGGCCGGGGCCGCCCTTGTAGACCAGGTTGTAGAGATCAATCGCCAGCAGCGCCGGACTTTCGCCGATAAAGGTTTCGCGCACATAGGGCGAATAGGTGACGATATCCTCGGGCGGCATCACGTCCTGCCAGCAATGATTTTCGAATTCTTCGCGCTTCGCCATGACGACAGCCTCCGTTCGTGTCCAGCAAGGACGCAAGTGTCGGACAATTCGAGCCAGTGAGCAACCGCCATGGGCAAAGGGCCGCATCGGCGCGAAGCGCGTGGTGATCGTGGTGGGCTTGTCCGAGGCTCTACGGAGCCAAGACGCCGGGATCAGAGCGATCCGTAATCGATTGCTCGCGACAGGTCGAGATTTTGTCCGGCGGGCGGCAAAGGATATTTCAACCCGGTCGCGCAATTGAACAGCACGGCCGTCTCATCGCGGGAAATCCGCCCGTCGGCCAGCGCGTTGCGGAAGGCGGCGAAGGTCGCCGCCCCTTCGGGGCAGAGCAGTACGCCTTCCAGGCGCGCCATGTCGGCCAGCGCGTCCGCGATCTCTTCGTCGTCGACGGCGATGGCGAAACCGCCACTGTCACGCACCGCGCGCAGCACCAGGAAATCACCGATCGCCACCGGCACCCGAATACCCGCGGCATAGGTATGCGCGTCCTGCCATAGCTCGGCATGTTCCTTGCCCTCTTCCCACGCCTTGACGATGGGGGCGCAACCGGTGGCCTGAACACAAACCATGCGGGGGCGCTCGGGACCGATGAAGCCGATCCGTTCCAGCTCATCGAAGGCCTTCCACATGCCAATCAGCCCGGTGCCGCCGCCGGTCGGATAAAAAATTACATCCGGCACGGTCCAGCCAAGTTGCTCGGCAAGCTCCAGCCCCATGGTCTTCTTGCCCTCGATACGATAGGGCTCCTTCAGGGTCGAACAGTCGAACCAATCCATCGCCTCCTTGCCCTCGCCGACAACGCGGCCGCAATCATTGATAAGCCCATTGGCAAGATATGTATGTGCGCCCTGCACGGCAATTTCGCGCACGTTGATCTCGGGCGTGTCATCGGGACAGAACACCCAGGTCTCGATACCTACGCGTGACGCATAGGCCGCCATCGCCGATCCCGCATTGCCATTGGTCGGCATCGCCATGCGGGTGATGCCAAGCTCCTTGGCCATCGAAACCGCGATCGCCAGCCCGCGCGCCTTGAACGAACCGGTCGGCAGACGGCCTTCGTCCTTGATGATCGGCACCGCGCAGTTGAGTTCCTGGGCGATCTTGGGCGCCGGGATCAACGGCGTCATCACCTCGCCCAAGCTGATCACGTTTTCTGTCCGGCGCACCGGCAGCAGTTCACGATATCGCCAGAAACCGCCTTCTGCGCGACCGGCCAGCGTGTCCTTGCTCAGCGCGCCCTTCACCCCGTCGAGGTCATAGCGCACCAGCAGCGGCTTTCCCACCGCCGACAGGTTGTGAATCTCGTCGGCCGGGTAGCGCTCACCCGTCATCGAGCACTCAAGGTGAGTGGTAAAGGTCGGCAATTCGGTGGTCATTGATTACGTCCTATCAGCGGAGAATGCGCCCGAGGAACCGCTTGGCGCGATCCGATTTAGGGCTTGAGAAAAATACATCGGGCGGCGCGTCCTCGACGATCGTCCCCTCGTCCATGAACAGGACGCGGTCGGCCATGGCGCGCGCCAGCCCCATTTCGTGGGTGATACAAATCATGGTCATGCCGTCCCGCGCAAGTTCGATGATCACGTCGAGCACTTCCTGGATCATTTCCGGGTCGAGCGCCGAGGTCGGCTCGTCGAACAGCATGATGTCGGGTTCCATACAGAGCGCGCGGGCGATGGCGACGCGCTGCTGCTGGCCGCCGGACAGCGCCGCCGGGTACTTGTCGGCCTGTTCCGGGATATGCACGCGCGAAAGCAGCGCCCGCGCCCGCGCCTCGGCTGCATCGCGCTCTACCGCGGCCGCCCAGACCGGCGCCAGGCAGAGATTTTCCAGAACTGTCAGATGCGGGAACAGGTTGAATTGCTGGAACACCATGCCGACCGCGCGGCGCACCTTTTGCAGCGAGCGCGCATCCCCACCAACCGGATCCCCATTCACCCGCACGGTCCCCGACTGGAACGGCTCAAGCCCATTGATGCAGCGCACCAGCGTCGATTTCCCTGATCCCGAAGGGCCACAGATCACGATCCGCTCACCCGCCTCGACGGTCAGATCCACACCCCGCAGCACATGCAGCGCGCCGAACCATTTCTGCACGCCTTGCAGCTCGACGACGGCGCTCATGAGGCCGCCTCGCTGTGTTCGAAACGCCGGCTCAGCCGCGACATGGAAAAGCAGATCGTCCAGTAGACCACGGCGGCGAACACATAG
>JAZFSB010000074.1:0-3220 GCA_036445935.1 Alphaproteobacteria bacterium
AGCAGACATTAGCTGTTCTGCACCGTCGGGGCCTGCGCGAGCGAATATCGGGGGGAGCCGTTCAATTCCCCCCATCCACATGCTACTGGGTCAGAGCATCAAGTGCGGCGGTCAGGAGGCCGTAGACTTCGTCCTGAAATTCACAGTCCGTGATCCAGCCTCTATTCTTGCCGTTGCCGTCGGGAGACTCATTAGATATTTGAAGGGTGCTTTACCCCCGAAGGCGGAAGATCAGATCGCTAAAGAGTCCTTACGCGCCCTCACCCCGTGCTGCCCGCGACCCGGGCAAGCGGCTTGTCCGGGATCGGCAAATGTATGAGGGCCGCGACGAAGCCGGCAGCGATGGCGAATGTCCAGATCGGGTCGTAGGACCCGAAAAAGTCGTACGACAGCCCGCCGAGCCAGACCCCGAGGAAGCTGCCAAGCTGGTGGCTCATGAACGCGATGGCGACCAGTGTCGCCATATAGCGCGGCCCGAAGATGTGGACGATCAGCCCCGTGGTCAGCGGCACCGTGCTGAGCCATAAAAGGCCCATCGCGCCGGCGAAGACCATCGCGCTGGTCTCCGATAGCGGCACCGCGAGAAAGGCGAGCATCACAAAGCCGCGGGTTAGGTAGATCGAGCTCAGCAGATACTTCATCCGGAAGCGGTCGCCCAGCCGTCCGGCGGCGATCGCGCCGAACAGGTTGAACAGTCCGATAGTGGCGATCGCAGCGGCGCCCAAGGCGGCCGGCAGTCCAGCATCGGTCAAGTATGCCGGCAGATGGGTGGCGATGAATTGGACCTGGAGACCGCAGACGAAATAGCCGCTCACCAGCATCACATAGCCGCGATGGCCGGCCGCCTCGCGCAGCGCCTCGCCGAGGCTCTGCTGGGTCCGCTTGGCGAAGCCGGCGGCGCTGCCGGCGCGCAGCGACAGCGCGAAGATTGCCACCATGAAGACCGCGACCGCTGTCACGGTCATCGCGCCTCGCCAGTCGAACATGGTGATCATGGTCTGGCTGAACGGGACGAAGATGAACTGTCCCATCGACGCGCCGGCGGTGGTTATGCCCAGCCAGGTCATGCGGCGCTTTTCGGGCGCGATTCGGCCGACCAGGGCATTCATGAGGCCGAGCCCGCAACCGCTCATCCCGATGCCCATCAGGAAGCCGCTGCCGAGCAGGAATTCCGTCTCGGTGGTGACGTGCGAAGTCAGGACCAGCCCGACCGCGCCGATAAACGTGCCCGCGGCGATGACCCGGATCAGTCCCCATCTGTCGGCGATCATGGCGGCAAAGGGCGCCATCAGCCCGACGAGCAAGTTCTGCACGGCGATCGCGAACGAGATCGGCTCGCGGCCCCAGCCCAAATCGATGCTGATCGGTTGGATGAAAAGCCCGAACGACTGCCGGGCGCCATTTGTCACCAGCAGGATGCAGGTCGCGCCCAACAGCACGTATAACGGCGTTCGCCAAAATGATCCCACCATGCCGAGCCCCGCCCCCAGTCAACCGCCCTGCTCTCCCGACTAAACTAGAGGGTCGCAACAGGCCGTCAATCGGGCGCGCCGGCTTTGTTTCAAATCGGTGCGGGGCATCGGAACGCCTGTTTCGTTCGCCGCATGTCCGCTTTGGGTCAGAAGCAGACATCGGCCAGCCCGAAACCCATGTCCGCTTTACCTCCAAAGTCGGAAGTCAGACGGCGATAACCGTTACCCGTACGAAGTGGCGATGTTCCGACTGGAAGACACGATGACGCTCAAGTTCGCGATAAACCGGCAGGGCGATATTCTCTACTACCACCTGATCAAGAAGTCGGAATATCACCTGGTGAACAAGGCGATCGAATGGATGATGGACCGTTCCTCACTGGTCTCGCCGATCCCGCCGGAAATCGCCAAAAACGAATTGACCTTCACGGTTCCGGTGCATTTCGATCCGCATCTGCTGTCCTGACGGCCGGTACGCAAGAGCATGATGCTGGGTCCAAAGCCCCCTATGGGGTTTCGAGGTATGCGCTTGCCTCGGCGGCCGCGCGCAGACCACTGAGGTAGGCGGTTTCGACCAGTTCCGAGACTGGTTGCGATTCGGTCCCAGCGCCAGCCCAGAAGAGCGCGCCGGTATCGGTGGCACGCAAGCTCTCGCGTGCGCCCCGTGCTCCGGGCCGCAGGTAGCTGTATCCGCCGCCGGCGAATGGATCCTTGCCCCAGTTCACCAATCGGTAATTGACCAGTGCACGATGCGGCGCGGCTTTGGGAAAGAGGCGCTGGAGATCAGCCATCACAATCTCGATGGCCCTTTCGTCGCTTTCACCTGAAAGTTCCGCGGCCCGCGGCCCTATGCAATAGCCGGTTAGGACGGGTGGTCTCTCTTTGACATTGCGAAAGACGGACCAGTACAGATTGACCGGCCCGGTGGCACACGCGGCCATTTCCATCCATCTCGGCCAAAAGCCTTCCTGAAATTGCATAAGGATCTTGATGATCGGGCCCACTTCAATTTGGGAAATCGCCCACTGTTTGGTCTCCGGCAATGCGGGTTCGAAACGAACCGCGTTGGATTTCAGCACGCCGACAGGAAGCGTCGATATCACGGCGCGCGCCTCAAGTTCGTGTCCTTCGTCCAGCCGGATGCGAACCTTGTCGGCATCCCAGATGATCGCTTCGACATTTGAGTTGAGGCGTATGTCGAGTCCGTCTGCCATGCTTCGCGGCAGCGAACCGTAGCCTTCTATAATGCGTTGGTTGTATCGTGTCTGGAGGTCGAGTACGCCGTCGTCAACCAGCCCAAGAACCCCAACATCGTCAGCGCTGCCCGGCAAATGCTGCAGGAACGTCATTTCGGTCAACTGGCGCGCCCGGCCTTTATAGCCGTGCTTGTCGATAAATTCCCGTGCCGACAGATCTGGCGGTTCGCTTCGGGCGATTTTTCCCCTCATTCCAGCGCAAGCCCATGTTCCGGGATGCAGGCAAGCCAGGGGCAACCAGCGGGTGGCGCCGTCCAGGTTGAACGCAGTGCGGCGCATCTGATAAGTGCCGCGCAAATTCAGTCCCGCCGCATGGACTTCGGTCAGTGTTGCCGCTTTGCGGCCGTGTACGAACTCAGCGCCACCCTCCACGGGGCCATCGCAGAATTCATCCAAGGTCATGATTCGGCCGCCGATGCGATTACGCGCTTCCAACACCGCGACCGAATACTGCGCGCGCGCGAGTTTGCGCGCCGCCGTGATACCCGCCAT
>JAZFSB010000075.1:0-4759 GCA_036445935.1 Alphaproteobacteria bacterium
ACATCGAGCCGATTGCGCACGTTCTCGTAAATCATGCCGGACACCGATATGCCGCCCGGCTCCGCCATCTCCTCCAGCCGGGCCGCGACGTTGACCCCGTCGCCGAAGATGTCCTCGCCATCGACGATCACGTCGCCGATGTTGATGCCGATGCGAAATTCCAGCCGCTGATCGTCGGCTATATCGGCATTGCGGCGCGCGATCGCGTCCTGCATATCGACGGCGTGCTGAACCGCGTCGACCGCGCTGGGAAACTCGACCAGTATGCCGTCCCCTGTTGTCTTGACGATACGCCCGCCATATTCGGCAATTTTGGGGTCGATCAGCTCGGCACGAAGCGATTTCAGTCGGGTCAGCGTGCCCGCCTCGTCGTTACCCATCAGCCGGCTGTAACCGACGACATCGGCAACCAGGATCGCGGCCAGTCTTCGTTCGACGCGGTCTTTAGCCATGGGGATCCCCAATCCGCACTCGTTCGCGCGAAATCTTACGCGGGCGGTTCGGACGAGTCCAACGAGCGGCGAAACGGCTGGCTCAGCATCCGGTCGAGGCGCTGTTCAGCCGGGTCCCGGAACTGGGGCAGGCCGATGGTCATGCCGTCATGACCGGCCTCGGGCTGGGCCTTATAGGTGCCGAACAGCCGGTCCCACCAGGGCAGGCTGAAGCCGAAATTGGAATCGGTCTCGGTGCGGATCACCGAATGATGCACCCGGTGCATGTCCGGCGTGACCACGACCCAGCGCAATGCGGCATCGAACGCGCGCGGCAGGGCCACGTTGCCGTGATTGAACAGAGACGTCGCGTTGAGCAGAATCTCGAAGATCAGCACGGCCAGCGCGGGCGCGCCAAGCGCCGCCACCGCCAGGAACTTCACGCCGACCGACAGCAGGATCTCAATGGGATGAAAGCGGGTACCGGTGGTGAAATCGAAATCGAGGTCGGCGTGATGCATCCGGTGCAGCCGCCAAAAAGCCGGCACCGCATGAAACACCACATGCTGCAGATAGATCACCAGGTCGAGTGCGATGACGGCGATCACCACCGCGAGCCAGCCCGGAATCGGCACCAGCGCCAACAAGCCCCAGCCGCGCGCCTCCCATTGCAGCGCGAAACCCACAATAGCCAGCGGAAACAGCAACCGCACCAGAGCCGTATTGATCACGACAATCCCGATGTTGCCGACCCAGCGCGTCACCCTAGGCAGCGCGCGGATCCGGCGCGGGGCGGCAACCTCCCACAACGCCATTGCAACGATCATGCCGAGGAAGACACCGCCGCGAAGGGCCGGCTCATGGGAAAGCAGGGCGTCCATAACCGCGCGCTACCTTGCTGTCTCTCGGATCGCGTTGGGCATGGCGCCAGCGTAATTGAAAAACATCGGCCTGCAATGCGTTTGACGCACCAATGTCGAAGTGGCACGATCACAAAAAACCAGGAAACATATCTAGGGAGCTAGTCATGAACAAAACATTCGGCACGATCGCCATCATCGGCGTCATGTTTTCGGCAAGCGCGGCATCCGCCGACGCCGTGAGCGATTTCTACCGGGGCAAAACGGTGACCTTCGTCACCGCGACGGGCGCCGGTTCCGCTTATGGCATCCATGGCCGGCTGCTGAGCGACGTCATTCGCCAGTACATTCCCGGCAAGCCCAAAGTCGTCATGCAATTCATGCCCGGCGGTGGCGGCACCAAGCAGGCTAACTACCTGTACAACGTCGCCCCCAAGGACGGGACATGGATCGGCTTTCCCCTGAAATACATCGCGGTCAGCCAGATGCTCGGCCGCAAGGGGCTGAAATACGACGCCGCCAAGTTCCGCTATCTGGGCAGCCTGGGCCCGATCAACAGCGCGGTCGCCATTCTCAAGGCCAAGGCCCCGGCCACGACCATCGAAGGGGCCATGAAGACCGAAATCATCATGGGCTCTACCGGCAAGAGTTCGGAGACCTACATTACGCCGACCCTCATGAACAACCTGCTGGGCACCAAGTTCAAGATCGTGACCGGCTATCGCGGCATGAAGGGCATTACGCTGGCGGTGCAGCGCGGCGAGGTGCACGGCCGCGCCGGATCCTGGGACAGTCTGAAGGCCGGACAGCCGCAATGGCTCGACAGCAACAGCGTTTCGATCATCGCGCTCAGTGGCATGCAGCGGAACTGGGACCTGCGTAACGTGCCCACGCTGATCGAGCTCGCCAAGACGCCGGAGCAGAAGAAAATCCTGACTTTCTTCGGCGCGGGCAACGCGGTGGGCTGGCTTTTCATAACCCCGCCGAAGGTCTCCTCCGACAGGGTCGCGGCGCTGAGGGCCGCGTTCGACAAGTCGGTGGCCAATGCCGGCTATCAGGCAAAGGTAAGGGCGCGCAAGCTTGACCTGCAGCCCAAGACCGGGGCCGAGGTCCGCCGCCTTATCGACAAGACATTGGCGGCGACGCCCGAAACCATGAAAAAAATTCAAGCCGCGATGGGCGTGAAGTAGCCCCCACCTGTCATCCAACCCGGGCCGCGCAAATTGCGGCCCGGTGCCCTCAATGGGTATCGAATACGCGTTGATAGGCGGCAACCCGTTCGGCGATGGCGGTGGTTTCCGTGTCGGTCGGGTGTTCGGGATCAGCGGCGGGTGGCAACGCACCGAATTTCATCAAACAGGCGATCAATAGCAGCCTCGCCTTGGTCGAGGTCAGATTGCCGCCGCCGATAAAACAGGGTGCGCCGCCGGCGAAGCCCTCGTTATTGCCGCGCCCGACACGAACCACCGGTATCCCGCTATTGACCGCCAGCAGCGTCAGCCGGTTGCGTGTCCCGCTGGTCATGGTGCCGTAGGGCGACTGGCCCTCGACCACGAAGCCGGCAAGCGGCACGTTTTGCAGATTGTCATCGATCATGGCCAGAATATCGACTTCGCGCTCGACCCCGCTGTCGTGCGCATCGGCGCTGTAATTACCGTCCTTGATAATCGACACCTTGGGCACGGCGGACTCGATCAGGTCGCCGGCGTCATCCTTGATGGCGACATCGATGAGCGCGATATGCCCATTCGACCGCCTGACGCCCGACACCGCATTCGGCAGGCGCGAGCGGTTGACCTCGGAAAGATGGGTATGCAACGCGCCCGGCAGATAGGTGAGGATAGGCGCCATGCCGTGGCGAACCGCGCCGAGCAGCCCACCATGACCGCCGGTCACGACATAGCCGCCGGGCCGGGCGTCGCCCTTCTGCACTTCGCGCGCGGCGAAGATGCGCTGTTCCTGGATCAACACGGCGCCTGCCCGGTTGCGCCCCTCGGCGTCCCGCCACACACCCGACGTGATGTAATCGACGGAATCGACGATGTTCTTGGGCCCGTCATTGCTGATCTCACCGTGCGTGCGCTGGGCGGCATTGCCGCAGATCGGCAAGGTGGTATCAAGCAGCAGGTTGAACCAGTAGATGGTTTCCTCGATGCGCGGACTGCCCTGGGTCCAGATAGCGCCGAGATAATCGCCGCTGTCCAATATCCGCTGGGTGGTATTGACGATCCGCGCGAGGCTCGGCCGCGGAGGCGAATGCGACAAATGGCGCGGCCGGTAGGGGAAAAAATCGCGCCCCAACTGCTCGGGCGCAATGTCGCCTTCGCCGATATCGGTCCGCAATTCGGCGGCCAGCCCCTTTACGTAACCGCCGGGTGGAAGCACGCGGAAAAAATCGACCTCGGCATGGGCTGAAATCAGGTTGCCGGTGCCGTCCTCGCCGATGCCGAACCGGTCGATCTCCTCGAACAAACGCGATCCGTCGGGATAGTAGGGCTGGCGGCCACGCTCGATCGGCGCGCCGGGTTCAGCGCTATCATCGTCCCAGGCGCCGCCATCAGCCTGACGCGCCATATAGGGCAGTGGATAGAGCCCATCCTCGGGGTTGAGTTCGACGCGGTAGACTGGCGTGTCGCCATTGTTTCGCCGTGTTTCGCTGAATTCGCCCGCGTCATCGACATAGCCATCGGGCGGCGCGTACAGATCGGCCGCGTCGCGCTCAAGCGGATGCGCGCTGAACTGCTCGACATAGACAGTGACCGGGGCCGCGAGACGCTGCGCCCTGAGCACGTCGAAGCGGGCTTCGCCGCCATCCGGGTTGGTCCGGATCGGCAGGCCATGCTGGCGCCGCGCCTTGTTGCTGGTCACCAGCGGCGGGCTGTTGCTGATGGTGGCGTTCGAACCCGTTAGATGGGCGATGCGCGGCTTGCCGATCATGGTTTCCTCCCTGTCCCCATAAGCCCGTGGGCCGGACCCGAAACCTTTCTGCCCTTGCCGTGGAAGCGGTTGCCCCGCATCGTGACCGGGATTGCGGTCAGGTTCCGAATAAACAGCCCGCCCGCGGGATGATTGTTGATGAACACGTTGTTCTTGAAAACCAGCCCCCGGCTGGGGTTCGAAATCGGTTTGGGCTTTCCTTTCCGCGGGACGGATTCCTCGCCGATCGAGACCATCATTTTGTAATTTTCCGCTTTCGGCCCCTGCTCGATATGATTGTAGCTGATATCCGCTGTCCCGCCCCAAGGCAGATTGATCGACATGCTGGCGGTGCCGTCCTTGCCATCGGCGATCCTGTTGCCCAGGAGCTGAGTATTCCTTGCCCGCGACTTGATATGGTGGCCACTTTTCTGGCCGAAGAATTTGGAATTCCTGACCACCAGCCGGTAGTTCGACAAGACGTCCTTAAAGGGTGGTGACGACTGGGCCCGGGAGATCGAGAAGGGCATCGCGAGCTGCACACTCTTCCTA
>JAZFSB010000076.1:0-3530 GCA_036445935.1 Alphaproteobacteria bacterium
TCAACTTCATCACCACGATCTTCAACATGCGCGCGCCGGGCATGACGCTCCACAAGATGCCGCTGTTCGTGTGGTCGATCCTGGTCACCGCCTTCCTGCTGCTGCTGTCCCTGCCGGTGCTCGGCGGCGCCATCACCATGCTGCTGACCGATCGCAACTTCGGCACCGCCTTCTTCGATCCCGCCGGCGGCGGCGATCCGGTCCTGTTCCAGCATCTGTTCTGGTTCTTCGGGCATCCCGAGGTCTACATCATGATCCTGCCGTCGTTCGGCATCATCTCCATGATCATATCGACCTTCAGCCGGAAGCCGGTGTTCGGCTATCTGGGCATGGCCTACGCCATGGTGGCGATCGGCTTCGTCGGCTTCATCGTCTGGGCGCACCACATGTATACGGTCGGCATGGACGTGGACACGCGGGCCTACTTCACCGCGGCGACCTTGGTGATCGCAGTGCCCACGGGGGTCAAAATCTTCTCCTGGATCGCGACCATGTGGGGCGGTTCCTTGCGATTCGACACGCCGATGCTGTGGGCGCTGGGCTTCATCTTTCTGTTCACCGTGGGCGGAGTAACCGGAATCGTGCTGGCCAACTCCGGCATGGACCTGGCGATGCACGACACCTACTACGTGGTCGCGCACTTCCACTACGTGCTCAGCGTAGGCGCCGTATTCGCCATTTTCGGCGGGTTCTACTACTGGTTCGGCAAAATGTCGGGCCGCGAAATTCCAGACTGGGCCGGCAAGCTGCATTTCTGGACCACCTTCATCGGCGTCAACGTGACCTTCTTCCCACAGCACTTCCTGGGTCTGGCCGGTATGCCGCGGCGCTTCATCGACTATCCGGACGCCTTTGCCGGCTGGAACGCGGTGTCGTCCTGGGGCTCCTACCTCACCCTGATCTCGACGTTGTTCTTCGTCGTCATGCTGGTCTACTCGCTCAAGGCCGGACGCCGGGCCGAGGCCAACCCCTGGGGCGAGGGGGCAACGACGCTGGAATGGACCCTGCCCTCGCCGGCGCCGTTCCACACCTTCGAGGAGCTACCGCGCATCCGCTAGTCCGCATCCAATCGGCGCTGCGCAGATGGAGAGATAAGAGATTTATGACCGATACTTCGCTTGAGATCACTGGGATCGCGTCCGTCCAACCCGCACAGTCGCAGGTCGACGACTACCTGGCGCTGCTCAAGCCGCGAGTCATGTCGTTGGTGGTGTTCACCGGCTTCGCCGGGTTGGTCGCGGCGCCGGGCACGCTGCATCCACTGCTCGCCGCGGTGGCGGTGCTGTGCATTGCGATCGGCGCCGGAGCGGCCGGGGCGATCAACATGTGGTACGACCGCGACATCGACGCCGTGATGCAGCGGACCTGCCGGCGTCCGATCCCGGCCGGGCGGGTGGCGCCCGCGGAGGCGCTCGCTTTCGGCGTCACGCTGAGCTTGTTTTCGGTCATGCTCATGGGGCTCGCGGTCAACTGGGTTGCCGCCGCGCTGCTGGCGCTGGCCAACGGCTTCTACGTCTTCGTCTACACCGTCTGGCTGAAGCGGCGTACGCCGCAAAACATCGTGATCGGCGGCGCGGCCGGCGCGTTTCCACCGATGATCGGTTGGGCCGCGGTAACCGGCGCGGTCAGCCTGGAGTCGATTGCGCTGTTCTCGATCATCTTCATCTGGACGCCGCCGCACTTCTGGGCGCTGGCGCTGTATCGCGAGGGCGATTACGCCAAGGCCGGCGTGCCCATGCTGCCGGTGGTCGCCGGCAAGGAAGAGACCCGGCGCCATATCCTGTTTTATGCAGCGCTTCTGGTGCCGATCAGCCTGACGCCGGTGGTCCTCGGCATGGCCGGGGCGATCTACGGTACGGTCGCGGCCGTCATGGGTGGCTACGTTCTGTGGCTCGCGATCCGGGTACTGCGCACGCGCGACGACGCCAGCGCGCGGCGCATGTTCGGCTTCTCGATCCTCTATCTGTTTTCGCTGTTCGCGGCGCTGATCGCCGAGCACGGCACGGCCGGGGCGCTTTTGGCGCGTGTCGGGGGGCTCGGATGACCGCCATGGCCAAGCGCGGCTACGATAGCGAGGTGCATCGCAGGCAGAGGTCCAAGAACTTCGCCCTGCTGGTCGCGCTCCTCGCCTTCGTCGCCGTGATCTACCTGGTCTCCGTGGTGCGCATAGGGGGCGGCTGAGTGGTGACAGGATCAACCTCGACCACGAACCCGAACAAGCGGCGCAACGCCCGCATCGGGGTGATGCTGACCGGCATGGTTCTCGGCATGGTCGGGCTGTCGTTCGCCTCGGTGCCGCTCTACCGCCTGTTCTGCCAGGTGACCGGCTACGGCGGCACCACCCAGGTCGCCGAGGCCGCGCCCGGGGCGGTCTCCGAGCGGGTCATCAAAGTGCGCTTCAACGCCGACACCGCGCCCGGGCTGCCGTGGCGTTTCAAACCGGTCCAACGCGAGATCGCGCTGCGTATCGGCGAGTCGGGCTTGGCCTACTACCGCGCCCGCAATCTGGCGGACAGGGCGGTGACCGGGACCTCTGTTTTCAACGTCACCCCGCTCAAGGCCGGAATCTACTTCAACAAGGTCCAGTGCTTCTGCTTCGACGAGCAGCGGCTCGAAGCCGGGCAGGAGGTGGACATGGCGGTCACCTTTTTCATCGACCCGGAGATCATGAACGACCGCAATCTGGACGACGTCAAGACCATCACCCTGTCCTATACCTTCTTCCGCGCCCCCGGCGACGAGGACAAGGTAACCGGCAACCAGTCGCCCGCCGCGAAACGGCCGGAGCCGCGGGAAACCGCGCCGCCATCCGAAAGAGGGACATTATGAGCGAAGCCCACGCCAGCGGACAGAAACATCCCTATCATCTGGTCGAGCCGAGCCCCTGGCCGCTGTTGGGCGCGTTTTCGGCCGGCACCCTGTTCGTCGGGGCGCTTCTCTACATGCGCGAGGTCACCGGCTGGCTGCTCGCGATCGGTACCGCCCTGATCCTGTTCACCATGTTCCTGTGGTGGCGCGACGTGGTCAGGGAGGCGACCTTCCAGAAGCTGCACACGCCCATCGTGCAGCTCGGCCTGCGTTACGGCATGGCGTTATTCATCACCTCGGAAGTGATGTTCTTCGCCGCCTTCTTCTGGGCCTACTTCAACGCCGCCTTCTACCCGAGCGAAGCGATCGGCAGCGTCTGGCCGCCGGAGGGCATAGTGGTCTTCGATCCCTGGTCGGTGCCGCTGCTCAACACCATCATCCTGCTGAGCTCGGGCTGCACGGTGACCTGGGCGCACCACGAGCTGCGCCAGGGCAACCAGAAGGCCCTGGTCCAGGCCCTGGCGCTGACCGTATTCCTGGGCATGACCTTCACCGGCTTCCAGGCCTGGGAGTACGCCAGCGCGCCATTCGGCTTCACCGAGGCGCAACCGCCTTCGGTCTGTTTCAAGCTTTGTTTCACCCGGCCCTCTTGTTCCGATTCCTCCGCCCAACCTGGAAAGTTGAATACCGAGCCCCTTTAGCCTTGGAAGATAATAATTAAG
>JAZFSB010000077.1:0-2088 GCA_036445935.1 Alphaproteobacteria bacterium
CGGTCCGGCCCGCGCCGGGCGGCAAGACTCAGCATGTCACCAAGGTTTAGAATGGTTGTCGCCCCCGACCGGGTCTAGCGAACCGGTTCAAAAACGAAAAAATTGATCTCATCGGACAATCTTTCCCAGGCGACACGGACGTCCATGCCCGGGGTAATTTCGTCGTCTTCCACATTGACCAACCGGCCAATGATGCGTGCGCCTTCATCAAGCTCGACCGACGCCAGCACGTAGGGCGCCAGGTCCTGAAATCCACGCGCCGGCACATGAACCCGGGTCCAGCCATGCAACCGGCCCTTGCCGGATACTTCGCGCCATTCCAAATCGCTACGCCCGGACTGAATGGCGACCGGGCGCGGCCAGAATTGCGGCTTGCCGGTCTCGGGGTCGAACTGCAGGACCAGCCTGCCTTCATTGGCGGCATCCCAGAACGGCTGGCTGACCAGTGACGGCGTGGGAAGCGGGCGCGGGGGTGTTTCTTTCCTGTCGTCGGCCATGGTCAGTTCTCCAGGATCAGGCAGGCGCTGCTGCCCCAGTTGCGGAAATAGGGGATGGTGCCGATGCCGGTGACGAGTGCATTCCGCGCGTTCGCCACCTGGCGGGTGCCGGCCTCTCCGTATAGTTGGCGGACCGCTTCGCACAGGTTGAGCCCGCCGCCGCCAAGTCCCGGCTGGCCAGCGGAAATCTGCCCGCCGCCGGTATTGAGCGGCAACGCGCCGCCCGGCGACAGGTCAGTGCCGAGAATGAAGTCGCCGCCTTCGCCCCGTTTGCAGAAGCCGATCTGCTCAAGCTGCAACATCACCGCGATCAGAAAGTCGTCATAAGGCTGGAACATGTCGATATCGGCGATCGTCATGCCGGCCTTGTCCAAGACTTCGGGTCCGATGGTGGCAAAGCCGGTTTCGGTGATGTCGGGCAACGATTCGGTGCCCCCGAAATTGGAAATCTCGCTATAGGCGACGGGAAAGGCCAGCTTCTCCATGCCCATCGCGCGCGCGCGTTCGGTGCTGGTGACCAGGAACCCGTTGCCGCCGTCGCAGCGCATCACGCAATCGAGCAGCCGGACCGGCTCGGCGATGACGCGCGACGCAAGATAGTCCTCGACCGTGATTGGTTTGCGGAATTGCGCCAGCGCGTTTTCGTTATTGATGGCGCCATTGCGTTGGGTCACGGCAAGCTGGCCCAGCGCTTCAAGCTTCAGGCCGTATTTCTGGTCATAGACGCTGCTCAGAATGCCGAACGCGACGGGTGGTCCCTGAAAGCCCGCGGCATCCATGAATTCCTTTCGGAAGCCGCCAAGCGCGCGGTGATCGACGCCGGTGGTGCCGGTTGAATCAGCGTTGACGCACATCACCATCTCGCACTGGCCGGTGATAATGGCGGCCGCGGCCCGCATGATATTGCCGGCCGGCGCGCAGCCGCCGATGTCGGTAAGCTGCAGCCAGCGGGGCACCAGCCCCAAATTGTCGACCAGCGCGTTGGTATAGAAGGTGTTGCCGGCCTCGGCCGTTGGGATGTGGGTCGCCACCCCGTCGATATCGCCGTGGCTGAGACCGGTCTTGGCCAGAAGCTGTTCCATGATTTCGGCCGCGAATTCGAACGGCCGCTTTCCCGAACGCCGCTGATTCACGACCTCGCCATAGGCGATGATTGCTACTTTTTTGTCGCGCAGAAAATTATCGGTCATCGGTCAGTCGCTCCGGCCCAGAAGAAAATCAATATGGATTCGGTTGAAAGTTTCCGCGTCCTCGAACTGAGGCCAGTGGCCGCATTCATCCATCACGGCGAATTGGGAACCGGGAATGGCGGCGGCCAGCTCTTCCCCGACCTCGACGGTAGAAGTCGGATCATGCGTCGTCCACAGCACCAGGGTCGGCGCTGTGATGGCGGCCCATTCGTCCTGTTTCACCGCGGATTTCTGCCGCGCCTCGATGGTATGCAGGCACAGAAGATGGTGGATGCCGGCCAGCATGTCGGGCTGCCGGTAGATACGCTGGCGACACGCGGTGAGATCGTCATGCACGTCGTCCGGCCGGCGCATCAGCCATTCCAGCCGGCTTTGCACGCGCTCCCAGTTCGGGTCCTCGA
>JAZFSB010000078.1:0-2510 GCA_036445935.1 Alphaproteobacteria bacterium
GATGCAAACCGATGGCGAAGGCCATCGGCATCGGTTCGCCCTTGGCGACATATTTCATGTAGTGCGAATAGTTATGCCGGGCGGCCATCCAGAACGGCGCCTTGTGCGGATCATCAATAAGCTGCACGCGCAGGATGGCTTCGTTGCGGATGCCGGTATCCGGATCCTTGGTGATGGTGATGCCGGAGCCGAGATAGCGCCCGGCGTCGCCCTCGGAATGAACCGGGATTGGCACCTTGCGCAAATCCGCCTCGTCGCCGATCAGCTTGACCTCCTTGACCGGCGCGTCGGACACCATCTTCGACTTGCCGGGCCCGGCCGACATCTGCTTGGCCAGGAACGGGCAGACTTTCTTAATGTCGTCGAGTCCCAGCGCCGCCGCCTGGCCCTGCCGATCCTTGATCAGAATGTCGGTAAGCCGCCAGCCGGGGAATCCGTCGAGATTGTGGAACATCAGCGGGCCCTGGCTTTCCGAACACAGATAGCCAACCTGGCTGATCGGATCGAGCGCGTCGTGGATATGGAGCATCCGGTTGTCGATGGAGTCGAGAAAAGACCGGAGGGTATGCGGCATGGTGGGGCTCCTCTGCGAATATCGGCGGGACCGTCGCGCAAGGTGGCGGGACTGTCAACCACGCCGGACCGGGTTTGACGCAGCCGCGTCCGAGTGCAACAAAAGCGGTGAGACAACTAACATCAACAATACCGAGACAGGGTCAGCGGATGAGTGATGGAAACAGCTTTGATTACATAATTGTCGGTGCGGGATCGGCCGGCTGCGTGCTGGCCAACCGGCTGACCGAGGATCCCGACACAAGCGTCCTGCTGCTGGAAGCCGGCGGCCCGGACGGCGATCCGCTGATCCGCATCCCGCTCGGGCTCGGCAAGCTGCACGAACACCGCAAGCACGACTGGGGCTTCGATTCAGAGCCCGAACCGAGGCTGGAAAACCGGGTAATCGAAGCCATGCGCGGCAAGGTGATCGGGGGGTCGTCGTCGATCAACGTGATGGCCTATGTGCGCGGCAATGGCGGCGATTACGACCGCTGGGCGCAGAAGGGCTGCACCGGCTGGTCCTATGCCCAGGCCCTACCCTATTTCCGCCGCTGCGAGACCTGGGAAGGCGGCGCGGACACTTGGCGTGGCGGCGACGGGCCGCTCGCGGTCCAAAGCGCGAAGAACCCCGATCCGCTGCTCGATAGCTGGTCGGATGCCTGCGTAGCGGCGGGCTATTCGCTGACCGACGATTATAACGGCGAGGTCCAGGAAGGCTTTGGGTCCAGCCAGGCGACGGTCAAGGACGGCAAGCGGCACAGCGCCGCCGGCGCCTTTCTCCACCCGGCGATGAAGCGGCCTAACCTGACGGTCGAAATGAATGCCTACGCCACCCGCGTCACGCTGGACGGCACCCGGGCCACGGGCATCGATTACATCCAGCACGGCGCCGACAAGCACGCCAATGCCGAGCGTGAAGTCATCCTGTCCGGCGGGGTGTTCAATTCGCCACAACTGCTCATGCTGTCCGGCATCGGGCCGGCGGATCATCTGCGCGAGGTCGGGATCGACCCGGTCATCGACCTGAAGGGCGTCGGTGAAAACCTGCAGGACCATTTGGCGGTGCTGGTTCATTACACCCGCCCGGATGGCGGCCGGTTCCGCGACCTGATGCGGTTCGACCGCATATCAATGGCGATGGTCCAGGCCTTTCTGTTCAACACCGGCCCGGCCACCATACTGCCGGGCGGGCTGCACGGCTTCATCAAGTCCCGACCCGAACTGGCCGTGCCCGATATCCAGTTCCTGTTCCGCGGCGCGGCGCCGCAGGCCCATATGTGGTTCCCCGGCATCAAGAAGGCCTACATGGAAGGGTTCGGCATGCGCCCGGTGCTGCTGCACCCGGAAAGCCGCGGCCGCATGTTGCTGCGCTCATCCGACCCGCGCGCCAAGCCGCGCATCATCCAGAACTTCCTGGACAGCCGCACCGATATCGAAACGCTGCGCACCGGCGTCAGGATCGCGCGCGACGTGCTCAACCAGGCGCCGCTCGACCGCTGGCGCGGCGAGGAAGTCGCCCCCGGCAAGGATGTACAGACCGACGATGAAATCGACGCCTGGGTGCGCAAGGTCGCCCTGACCGCGCACCACCCGTCCTGCACCTGCCAGATGGGCATCGGCGAGGATGCGGTGCTCGACCCCGAGTTGAGAGTGCGCGGCGCCGAGAACCTGCGCGTGGTCGACGCGTCGGCCATGCCGGACCTGGTGTCGGGCAACATCAACGCCGCCGTGCTGATGATCGCGGAAAAAGGCGCCGACCTGATCCGCAACCGCGACCCGTTACCGGCGGTGGAAGCGGCGTGAACTATCGCATGTTCCGCTAGCGCGGAACCGGCACCGGCCCGCTCCCCTCCCGGCCACCCATAGGATAATGGGATTGAGCGAGCAAAGCCCGTTCGAGAGCACCTCGGGCAGCATGGGCAGCACGCGGCGCGTAAAGTAGACCGAGGTGCCAC
>JAZFSB010000079.1:0-2656 GCA_036445935.1 Alphaproteobacteria bacterium
AATGAAACGAAGCTTTGTTGAATTCCGGGACAATGAATCAGGGCGCGTAATCAGCCGGTTTTTGGCGAAACCGAGCCCCGATGTGACCAAAATGCTCGATGTTCTGGCTTGAGGCTGCGTAATTGTCAGCGCCGCCATTCGTCTGTAGTCTCCTCGGTCAAAGCTGTCTCAATATATGAAGGCGGCGTGACAGGCAGGAATCGATTTTTGAGATGACGGTACAGGACTCTCCGGCTCTGGTCCTCAACGCGGATTTCCGCCCGTTGAGCTATTTCCCGCTTTCGCTGTGGAGCTGGCAGGACGCGGTCAAGGCGGTGTTCCTTGAGCGGGTCAATATCGTTTCCAATTACGACCAATTGGTGCATTCGCCATCCTTTACCATGCGCCTGCCCAGCGTCATCGCGCTCAAGGAATACATCCACCTGTCGCGGCGGCCCGCCTTCACGCGGTTCAACGTGTTCCTGCGTGACCGGTTCGACTGCCAGTATTGCGGCGTGCCGTTTCCGGTGCCGGAACTCACCTTCGATCACGTCATCCCGCGCTCGCGCGGCGGGCATACCACCTGGACCAACGTGGTGACGGCGTGTTCGGCGTGCAATCTGGCCAAGAGCAACAAAACCATGCGCGAGGCGCGGATGCATCCGCGCCAGACGCCCTATCAGCCGACCACCTGGCAATTGCAGGATAACGGCCGGTCCTTCCCGCCCAACTATCTGCACGAAAGCTGGCGCGACTTCCTGTACTGGGACTCCGAACTCGATCCCGACTGAGCCAATGCGCTTGACCGGTTGCGGTTTCCGCCCCTACATCTGGCGGTTGAATCAACATGGAATATTGACGGATGGCGGATCGAAAAAACTTTCACACCGGTGGCCACTGGGGCGTCTTCACGGTCGAGGTCGAGGACGGGCGGGGAGTCGGATCAGTCCCCTTCGAAAGCGATCCCAACCCGACACCGCTGATCGATTCCGCCATCCGCGCCAACGCGGCCGATGCCCGCGTGACGCGCCCGATGGTGCGCAAGGGATGGCTTGAGGGTGGCCCCGTCGGCACCGGTGCCACGCGCGGCGCGGAGCCGTTCGTACCGGTGTCGTGGGACACCGCGACCCGCTTGGTCGGCGATGAGATCACGCGGCTGCGCGATAAATTCGGCCCGTCCTCGATCTATGCCGGCTCTTATGGCTGGGCCAGCGCTGGGCGGCTGCATTACGCGCAAGCGACGCTCAAGCGCTTTCTCGGCATGGCGGGCGGCTTCACCAACTCGGTCGGCAACTATTCCAACGGGGCGGCCAGCGTGCTGATGCCGCGTATCCTGGGCAACGCCCAGTCGGTCAACGGCCCGCTGACATCGTGGAGCGCGATTGCCGAGAATACGGACATAATGCTCTGTTTCGGCGGGCTGCCGCTCAAGAACACCCAGATCAATCATGGCGGTCTGCCCGAGCATGACGATCTCGGCTGGCAGCGCCGCCTGGGTGAGGCGGGGATAGAGATCGACTATGTCGGTCCGCTCCGCGATGACGTGGCCGAGATCGCCGGCGCAAACTGGCACGCCATCCGCCCTAATACCGATACCGCCTTCATGCTGGCCATCGCGCACACACTGGTCGAACGCGGCCTGCATGATGCTGCGTTCCTGGACCGCTACTGCGAGGGCTTCGAGACTTTCCGGGCCTATCTGATGGGTGAAGCCGACGGGGTGGCCAAGGACGCCGACTGGGCGGCGGCGATCTGCGAGATCGCGCCCGGGACGATCCGCGATCTGGCCGCGCGCCTTGCCGGCAAGCGCTCGATGATTACCGCGTGTTGGTCGCTGCAGCGCGCCGATCATGGTGAGCAGACCTACTGGATGGCGGTGACGCTGGCGGCGATGCTGGGCCAGGTCGGGCTGCCGGGCGGCGGGTTTGGGTTTGGCTATGGCTGCCTCGGTGGCATCGGCACGCCGCGCACGCGGGTCAGCGGGCCGCGCCTGCCGGTCGGCAACAACCCGTGCGGCGACTTCATCCCGGTCGCGCGCGTCACCGACATGCTGCTGAACCCGGGCGAAGAGGTGGATTACAACGGCAAGCGCCTGACCTATCCCGACGTGCACATGATCTACTGGTGCGGCGGCAACCCGTTTCACCATCACCAGGACCTCAACCGCCTGCTCGAAGGCTGGCGGCGGGTCGATACCGTGATCGTGCACGAACCCTTCTGGACCGCGGCCGCGCGCCATGCCGACATCGTGCTGCCCAGCACGACGACGCTGGAACGCAACGATATCGGCGTCGCTTCGGTGCCGGCGATGCTGTTTTCGATGGAAAAGGCGATCGATCCGCCGGGTGAGGCGCGCAACGATTTCGATATCTTCGCCGATATAGCCGGTCACCTGGGATTTCGTGACGCCTATACCGAGGGGCGCGACGAGATCGGCTGGCTGCGCCACCTGTACGATATCGCGCGCCAGCAGAACGCCGAGAACGGCATCGAAATGCCGGGCTTCGACGAATTCCGCGAGGCTGGCCATTTCACCTTTCCGCGCCCCGACAAGCCGGCCACCAGGATCTCACGGAAGCGCGTGTCGCTGCGGTTCACGGCGCGCTCCATGCCGCCGCGCTCGATGAAGTAGACCTTGCCCGGCTCGACGTCGAACTTGACGGTCTCTCCGTTCGGC
>JAZFSB010000080.1:0-3218 GCA_036445935.1 Alphaproteobacteria bacterium
TGGATCCGGGCTCGGCCTCAGCATGGTGCACGGCTTCATCAACCAGTCGGGTGGCTTCGTGACGGTCGACAGCACCGAAGATGTCGGGACTTCCATAAACCTGTATTTACCCAGATCGGCGCAAACAGTCCTGGATGTGCAGGAAAAACCAATGGGGGCGGCCCCCATGTCTCGGGGCGAGAAGGTCCTGGTGGTGGAAGACGATGCCGATGTTCGCACGCTGACTGTCGTGCTGCTGGCCGAGCTGGGTTACGAGACCGTTGAGGCGGCAAACGGGCAAGCGGCTATCGAGGTTTTACGGCAGACATCGGGCATTGACCTGTTGTTTACCGATGTTGGCTTGCCGGGTGGCATGAGCGGCATCGATCTTGTCAATGAAGTCACCCAACAATTCCCCACGATGAATGTCTTGTTCACCTCGGGTTACGGCGATGATGTGCTGACGCGTCACGGCGGCATCGATGCGGATTTTGCGCTCGTCCACAAGCCGTTTTCCAAGGAAGAACTGGCGCGGCAACTACGCGCGGCGATGGGCCAATCGTTACAATAGTGTCGCGGTGACGTGCCAGGGGAATGTTTGCTTCTGGCTGTGCGGACATACGGGGTGGTGTCGCGGAGCGTTGGCTTTGTGCTCGATATGGGATATTCGGGGCTGCTTTGTGCATTTCAAACCGAGACAGTGCTGGAAAATGATCCAGGCTGCGTATCGGACCGGATATCAGGGAGAAAAACAGGTCATGGCGAAGTTACGGCATATCGCGTTGAGCGTGCACGATCTCGAGGCGTCGGCGAAATTCTACGAAGAGGCCTTCGAGATGAAGCGGATGCGCCAGTCGGACGTGGCGGTCATCCTGTCCGACGGGGTGGTGGCGCTGGCGCTGCTGGATCTGCATGCCAACGATAATGCGCCCGATGAGCGCGGCGCCGATTTCATCGGCATCCACCATATGGGCTTTCTGGTTGACGGGATGGACGATGCCTGCGGCGCCATTGAGGGAGCCGGCGGCGCCTATCACGGCCAGGTCAAGAATGTCGGCGCCGGTCCCAAATTCGAACGCAAGTACCGCGATCCCAACGGGGTGGTGATCGACGTCGCGACCAAGGAACACGCGCGCTCATCCTGGAAGCTGCCGGTCTGAGCGGACGCCCGCCCCACAAAGACGCTGCGGCCTGCAAGCCATTCCGTGCTATGAAAAGGCGCGCACGCCGCCCGTGCCTTCTCACCATAGCCGGACCCTCATGATTCTGCCCTTTACCCGTCTCAGGGATTTCGCCGCTTCGATTCCGGATGGGCCCAAGGGGGCGGGCTACATGCTGGTTTCGGCGACCACGATTTCGGGCATGAACGGCACCGTGCAGTTCCTGTCGGGCAGCATTCACGTGTTCGAGATAGCATTCTTTCGCCAGCTCTTCGGGGTGATATTTCTCTCCGCCGTGTTTCTGCGCGACGGGCTGGCGCCATTGATCACACGACGGTTCGGTCTGCATCTGCTGCGCGCCGTGCTCAACGTGATAGCCCTGCTGTCCTATTTTTACGGGCTCAGCCTTGAACCGCTGGCCAAGGTGGTGGCACTCAGCCTGACCGCGCCGCTGTTCGCGACCGTCTGCGCGGTCATTTTTCTGCGCGAACGCATGACCGCCCGCCGCTGGATCGGCCTGTTCGTCGGCATGGCGGGCGCGTTGATCGTGCTCAGGCCCGGCTTTCAGGCGGTGTCGCTGGGCGCCATGCTGGTGCTGCTGTCCAACACGGTGTGGGCGGTGGCGCTGGTCGTGATCAAGTCGCTGGCCCGGACCGAATCCGCGCCGACGATATCGCTTTACGCCGCCATCCTGATGACGCCGATTACCCTGGCGTTCGCGCTGTTCGTGTGGGAATGGCCGACCGCGAACCAGCTTGTCTGGCTGGTAGGGATCGGGGTTTTTGGCTCGATCGCCCAGCTTTGTCTCAGCCAGTCCTTCCGGCTGGTCGATGCGACGCTGGTGCTGCCGATCGACTTTACCAAAATCGTATGGGCCAGCCTGATCGGTTACGTGGTGTTCAACCAGGTGCCGGAAATCTGGGTCTGGATCGGCGCCACCGTGACCTTCGCCGGGGTATTCTACAACACCTATCAGGAACGCGGCTCAAGGCCGTAGCGGTGCAGCGTGCCGCCTTCGTCGCGCAGCCAGGCGCGGCCTGCTTCGGTGTGATCGGTCAGCCGGTCGACCAGCGCCCAGAACCGGCTGCCGTGGTTGAACTCCTGCAAATGGGCGACCTCGTGGGCGACGATGTAGTCGATCACGTAGTCCGGCGCCAGGATCAGCCGCCACGAATAGCTGATATGGCCGGACGGCGAGCAACTGCCCCACCGGCTCATGGTGTCGCGCACCACGACGCGGCGGACCTCGCGCCCGATGGATTGCGCGACCCGGCGCGACCGCGCGCCGAGCTCCGCCCTTGCCTCCCCCCGGAGCCAGGCGCGCACCGCGAGCGCCAGAACCGGGGCGGCGGCCGCGACATGCAGCGTGTCGCCGGAAAGCCAGATATCGTCGAACAGGGTGTTCTCGTGGCGGATCGTGACCGGTTCGCCGCGCAGCGGGATCGTGGCGCCGTCGATGAATGGCACCGGCGGCGGTACCGCGTCGAGCTGCTTTTGCAGCCAGCCCGCCTTGTCACGCGCAAACGCGAGCCCCCGGTCCAACGAGGTGCGCTGGGGCAGCACCAACTCGGGCTCGCCGGTGGCCGGGATGATGCGCAGCATCATGTGGCGCGCCCGGTCGCTGCGGCGCAGCAGCAAGACTGCCTCGCCGCCGTCGGGCAGTGTGAGCGGGGCTTGATCGGGAATCGGCCGGGCGGTTGCCATCCGTTATAATTCTTCGTGGCCCGCGCCGTTACAAGTACAGCTTGCGGACTTTGGGCGCATCACCGGGGATCGTCGGAAAAACACAATGGCTCAACAGCTTATGCCCATAATGGCGGCGCGTGATGCGGGCCATGCACCGGCGGTTCCGGGAGCCTACGCGCTACTGATTCTCTTAAAACGGCGATTTGCGGGAAACATCGGCGCGCTCGGCCGGGTGGACTTGCCGCCTGGCGCCTATCTCTATTTGGGCAGCGCGCGCGGTCCCGGGGGCTTGCGCGCCCGGTTGGCGCGTCACGCGCGGCGCGGAAAGCGGCTGCATTGGCATGTCGACCGGCTTACCGCCCGCCGGGGGGCGCTGGTGTCGATTTTGCTGGT
>JAZFSB010000081.1:0-5223 GCA_036445935.1 Alphaproteobacteria bacterium
CGTCGGCGAAGTCCGGATTATGCACCAGCTCGACGGCGCGGCCATCGAGCGCGGCCGCAACCTGCTCGGGCTCATGGCCGGTAACCACGATGACTGGATCCGCGTGTGAGTTCAGCGCCGCGTCGGCGGCATGGACGACCATCGGCTTGCCGTCGATTTCCGCCAGCAGCTTGTTGGTGGATCCCATGCGGCGCGACTGGCCGGCGGCCAGGATGATGGCGGCGATTCTGGGTGTGTTTGTGGGCATATCGACCTCGTCCGTGACCGCGCTGGCGCGTGGCTGTGGCCGTGACGGGATTTCCTTGAGCAGCCCGCCGACACCCATGCGCATCAGCCCATCGCCGCTGATTCCGGTGCCGGCGATGATCCGTTGCAGCACCCAGTCGAAGCCGTGCAGCCGAGGTGAGCGGGCCGAGCCGGGCAGGCCGAGCACGCGCATCGAACCTATACCTGCCAACAACATCAGGTTGCCGGGATCGACAGGCATGCCGAAATGTTCGATTTCGCCGCCGAGCGTCGTGACCGCGGCCGGAATTACGTCGGCGCGATCGGCGATGGCGGTGGCGCCCAGCACCAGGGCGATGTCGCAGTTGGCCGCGCGCAACTCGTCCAGCGCGGCGGCCACCGCCCCGACATCATGATCGCAGAGGATATTGTGGGTGAGCTCGCAGCCGAGGCTGGTGAGGCGCGCTTGCGTGACTTGCTCGGCCTTGACGTAGATTTGCGGCTTGAGGCCGGGCAGGCGGGTCTGCACCAGCCCGACCCGGTGGGGCCGGAAAGGGGCGACGGTGACGCAGCCCTGGGCTTGGCCGATGCAGCTTTCCACAGTGGCGCCGGGGACGGCGAAGGTGATGATCTTGACGGTCGCGACCAGATCGCCGGCGGCCACGCGGCTGAGTGGGGCCAGGGTTGCCAGCGTCACCGATTCATCGATCAGGTTGAGCGCATCGACCCGTGCGGGATCGATCACGGCAAGTCCGGCCTTTGTGGCATTAAGGTTGCAGCGCCCGGTGCCTGGCGCGCTGACCGCGAGGTTGGCGCCGGCAATGGCCTCGCCAATGCGTGCCGCCGCGGCGTTTTCGTCCAGGTCTCCATCGTCTAGCTGAACGGCGGTGACGGTTGCGATCCCGGCGTCCGCAAGGGACGCGACATCAATGTCCGAGAGCACCCGGCCCTTGCGGAAGCTTATGCCGCGTTCTCGGATGGAATGGGCGAGGATGACGCCAGCGGCCTCGCGGACCGGGGTTTCGCCGAATTTCACGCCGCCGCCTTCTTCTCCCTGGCGTGCAGCACGTCGGTAATCTCGGCAAGGATGGACACCGAAATTTCCGCCGGCGATTTGGCGCCGATGGAGAGCCCCACGGGGGCGTGGATGCGGCCAATTTCGCTTTCGGTGAAGCCCTCTTCCTTGAGCCGCGCGACCCGCTTGGCGTGGGTGCCGCGGCTACCCAGCGAACCGACATAAAATGCGGCCGAGCGGATGGCGACGGAAAGCCCGGGATCGTCCAGCTTCGGGTCGTGGGTAAGGGTGACCACGGCGGTACGGCGGTCGGGGTCGAGCGCGCGCATCGCATCGTCGGGCCAGTCATGCGCCAGCGCGATGCCGGGGAAGCGTTCCTCGGTGTTGAAGGAGCCGCGCGGATCGATCACGGTCACGTCATAGCCGCCGACCGACGCCATGCGTGACAGCGGCTGGGCGATATGCACCGCGCCGACCAGGATCAACCTGAGTGGCGGGTTGTAGACATGGACGAAGACCTCGGTTCCCGACCCGGCGATGACGCCGCTGCGGTCATCCTGAAGCGCTTGGCGCGCGGCCGCCATCAGCTCGGCATTGCCAGCCAGCTCGCCGGTCGCGTCGTCGTGATAGACCAAGGCTTCGGCACCCGTCGTCATGTCGGTCGCCAGCGCGACCGGGCGCTTGGTTTCCTGATCCTTGCGCAGTTGGGTGAGCGTTTCCGTCTTCATTCCAATGCCTCTACCATAACCCTGATTGTCCCGCCGCAGGCCAGACCGACTTCCCAGGCAAGCTCGTTGGTGACGCCGTATTCCAGCACCTTCGGCTTGGCGCCGTTCATCACCTCGAGCGCTTCGGTCACTACAGCGCCTTCAATGCAGCCGCCCGAGACCGAACCGACGAAGCTCGAATCCTCCGAGACGGCAAGCTGGCTACCGGTTGGGCGGGGCGATGAGCCCCAGGTGCTGACCACGGTCGCTATGGCGACCTTCTTGCCGTCCTCGCGCCAGCGCGCGGCTTCGCTCAGCACGTCGTCGTCACTGACATATTTGGTTACATCGCTTGCAGCCATTCTTCCATCCCTTCACGGCGGCGGGTGAGCTGCCGGTTCAGCGCCTCCACCAGTTCGGTGAGACTCTCAAGATTGTGTACCGGACGGAATTCGTCAACATGCGGCAGTATCGCGCGTATACCCTGGGATTTGGGCTCGAACCCTTCGAACCGCAACAGCGGGTTGAGCCAGATCAGCCGGCGGCATGATTTGTGCAGCCTTTCAATCTCGATCGAGAGCCCGCGCCCGGCATCGCGGTCGAGTCCGTCGGAGATCAGCACCACCAGCGCGCCCTGGCCGAGCACGCGGCGCGACCACCATCGGTTGAAGTCCGCCAGCGAATCACCGATCCGGGTGCCGCCCGACCAGTCCTCGACCATATCGGTGCATTTTTCCAGCGCGATATCGACGTCCTTGTGGCGCAGATGGCGGGTCACGTTGGTCAGGCGGGTGCCGAACAGAAAGGTGTGTACGCGGTCCCGGTCGTTGGTGATGGCATGCATGAAATGCAGCAGCATCCTAGTGTAGCGGCCCATCGAGCCCGAGATGTCGCACAAGATGACCAGCGGCGGCGGGCGTCGGCGGCGCTTGCGGAATTGCAGTGGGATAACCGCGCCACCCGAGCGCATGGCGGCGCGGAAGGTCGCGCGCATGTCGATCCGTTCCTTGCGGTAGCTTGTCCGGTAGCGCCGGGTCGGCACGTCGCGGATGGGCAGACGCATGCGGGAAATCGCGAGCTTGGCGCGGGCGATCTCCTCGCTCGACATGTCGTCGAAATCCATGGTCTGGAGCAATTCGTTGGCGGATGCCGTCAGAGTCGCCTCGACCTCGATCTCGGGTTCTTTTTCGTCCTCTTCGTTCTGGGCATCGTTGTCGCCGGGGTTCATCGCCTCCATGACGCGGCGGCTCGGCGGCTCGGGCTCGGGGCCGGCCTCTTCCTCGCCCGGTTCCTGCGGCATCAGAATGCCCATCATGCGTTCCAGCAGCTTGGGATCGCGCCAGAAGATATGAAACGCCTGGTCGAAGATTTCGTGCTGGTCGCGCCGATTGACGAAAACCGCATGCAGCGACCAGTAGAAATCGCGCCGGTGGGTGACACCGACGGCGCGTACCGCGTTGACCGCGTCGATGATCTTGCCGGGACCGACGGGAAGCCCCGCGCTGCGCAGCACGCGGCCGAAATGCATGATGTTGGAGAGCAGCTTGCTGTCGTCCAGCTTGCTCAGCAGTTCGAGCCCGGGGGTGGTTTCCTTGCCGATTTCGGCCATGGGGGCGCGGTCAGCCGTGCCGCGCGGCGAGGTCGGCCTTTACCTGATTGAGCAAATTGGCGGCCTCGCTGCCTTTGATTTTTTCGATGTCGTCCTGGTACTTGAGGAGGGTGCCCAGCGTGTCGTTGACGGTTTCCGGGTCAAGGTCGATCCGGTCGAGCTGGACCAGCGCGTTGGTCCAGTCGATGGTCTCGGCAACGCCAGGCAACTTGAACAGGTCCGTCGCGCGCAGTTTCTGGACGAAAGCGACGACCTGGCGCGATAGCTCCTTATCGGCGTCGGGCACCTTGATGGCGAGAATTTCGAGCTCGCGCTTGGCGTCGGGATAATCCACCCAGTAATAGAAGCAGCGCCGCTTGATGGCGTCGTGAATTTCGCGCGTGCGGTTCGACGTGATGATCACCAAAGGCGGTTTGTCGGCGCGGATGGTACCGATTTCGGGGATCGTCACCTGAAAGTCCGACAGGACTTCGAGCAGGAATGCCTCGAACGGCTCGTCGGTGCGGTCGAGCTCGTCGATCAGCAGTACCGGCGGCAGACCCGACAGGTCGGGTTCCAGCGCCTGGAGCAGCGGGCGCTTGATCAGGAAGCGTTCCGAGAAAATACCTTCCTCGATCTGTTCGCGGTCGCGGTCGCCGGACGCCTCCGAGATGCGGATGTCGATCATCTGCATCGAGTAGTTCCACTCATAGACCGCGGACGAAATGTCGAGCCCTTCGTAGCATTGCAGCCGGATCAGCCGGCGCCCCAGTGTCTCGGACAGGACCTTGGCGATCTCGGTCTTGCCGACTCCGGCCTCGCCCTCGAGGAACAGCGGGCGGCCGAGCTTGAGCGCAAGAAATAGCGCCGTCGCCAGCGACCGATCGGCAACGTACTGTCCCTTGCCCAGCATTTCCTGGGTGGCTTCGATTGTATCGGGCAGGGGAACACTCATCGCGCCGCTTTCTTCACCTGGTAATTACAGGGCAGGTCGGGACCGCTTGTCCCGTCTCCTGATAAAAGCGGGGGGCCGGTTTCCCGGCCACCCCGTTGGAACAGATGGCGCGCCGGCCCGCGAGCCGGTCTGCCGGCGGGCGACGTTCAGCCGTTGGCCTCGGCGACCGCGCGCTTGGCCATGATCGTGACCAGATGTGCGCGATATTCGGCGCTGGCATGGATGTCGCTGTTGAGATCGGTGTCCGGAATGTTGATCCCGGCCACCGCGTCGGCCGAAAAGTTGCTCGACAGCGCGCTTTCCATTTCCCCGACGCGGAAGGCGCAGGCGCCGGCGCCGGTGACGCCGACCCGGTTCTCGCCGCCCTTTTGCGACACCATGACCCCAACCACGCAATAGCGCGAAGCGGGGTTGGGAAATTTCATGTAGCCCGCCTTGTCGGGGATCGGGAAGCTGACCGCGGTGATCAGCTCGCCGTCTTCCAGCGCGGTCTCGAACAGATCCTTGAAGAAATCGTCGGCGGCGATCTCGCGCTTGTCGGTATGGATGGTGGCGCCGAGCCCGACCACCGCGGCCGGATAGTCCGCCGCCGGGTCGCTGTTGGCGAGCGAGCCGCCGATGGTGCCGCGGTTGCGCACCATGGGATCGCCGATGCCGAGCGCCAGCTTGGCAAGCGCCGGGATCGCTTTTTTGACCTCGGCCGACGCGGCGACCTCTGCATGGGGCGTTCGCG
>JAZFSB010000082.1:0-5349 GCA_036445935.1 Alphaproteobacteria bacterium
TTCGCGCTGGCCGCGCCCGACCGGGATCAGGCTGTCGATCGCCTTCAGGCCGGTCTGCATCGGCTCATGCACCGATTTGCGCGGGATAATGCCCGGCGCCTTGATGTCGACCCGGCTGCGCTCGACACCTTCGAGCGCGCCCTTGGCGTCGATCGGATTGCCCAGCGCGTCAACCACGCGGCCGAGCAGCGCTTCGCCCACCGGGGCGTCGACGATGGAACCGGTCCGCTTGACCGTGTCGCCTTCCTTGATGGTGCGGTCGTCGCCGAAAATCACCACGCCGACATTGTCGGCTTCGAGGTTGAGCGCCATGCCGGCGATATTGCCAGGAAATTCGACCAGCTCGCCGGCCTGGCAATTATCCAGCCCGTAGACCCGGGCGATACCGTCGCCGACCGACAGCACGCGGCCCACCTCGGCGACTTCGGCTTCGTTGCCGAAATTGGCGATCTGGTCCTTGAGAATGGCGGAAATTTCCGCGGCGCGGATATCCATCACGCGGCCCCTTTCATCGCAAGTTGAAGTCTGTGCAATTTTGTTCGCAGCGAGGAATCGACCATACGCGAGCCGACGCGGACAACCAGCCCGCCGAGCAAGTCCGGATCGACGTCATGGCTCACCGTGACCGTCGATCCGATGGCTTCCTTGAGCGCCTGTTGCAGCGCGCTCTGCTGCGCGTCGCTCAGCGCCATTGCCGAGGTCACCTCGGCCGTCACTTCGCCGCGATGGCGGGCCAGCAGCTCGCGCCAAGCCGCGATCATGTCCTCAAGCGCGAACAGGCGGCGGTTGCGGGCGATCACGGCGACGAAATTGGCGACGATGTCTGACAGTTCGGCGCGCTCGATGATGGCGGCCATGGCGGCACCCTGCTCGTCGGCCGAAAACAGCGGGCTCTCGATCAGGCGACGGAGATCGGACGAGTCGTCGACCATATCTTGCAACCGGGACAGGTCGCCGGTCACCGAATCAATCGTGTTGCGCTCCTGCGCCAGGTCGAACAAGGCGGTGGCGTACCGGCCAGCCAGTCCGGATGTGCCTGTCGAATGGGATGCCACAGATTTTTTGCCTTCCGAACCCCTTACAGAGATTCAGCTATAAGTTATTGATGCTTAAGGCGATTAACGGCAACCCAAATTGGGTTACGGAAGCCGTCGCGCCCGGTGCCCGGCAAGGGCGCGTCTAGCTAACATACTCATTGGCGCCATGCAACCGGATAGCCCTCAGACGAAGCTGTAGGGATCGATATCGGCGGCGACGCGGACCCCGCTCGGCACCCGGACACGTCCAAGCCAATCCCGGAGTACGGCCTGAATATTGATGTCGCGCCGGGCCTTGAGCAGCAGCCGGTGGCGGTGGCGGCCACGGAGTACGGCCAGCGGCGCGGGCGCCGGACCGAACACATCGATGCCGTCCCCGGTCGGCCGCGCCCGACCCAGCGCGGTGGCGGTGGTGGCGACCCGGTGCGCGTCGGGGCCGGACACGATCAGCGCCGCCAGCCGGCCAAATGGCGGCATCCCGTGACGGCGGCGCTCATCGGCCTCGGCGGCGAGAAACCGGTCGCGGTCGCCCGACGCCAGCGCCCGCATCACCGGGTGATCGGGCTGGAAGCTCTGCACCAGCACCCGACCGGCGCGATCCGCCCGCCCTGCCCGGCCCGACACCTGATGCAGCATCTGGTAACTGCGCTCGGCGGCGCGCAGGTCGCCGCCCGACAGGCCGAGATCGGCGTCGATCACGCCGACCATGGTGAGCAGTGGAAAGTGGTGCCCCTTGGCCATGATCTGGGGGCCAATCAGAATGTCGATTTCGTTGTTCTGCATGCGGTGCACCAGAGCCGTCGCGGCCGCCGGCCCCTGGATGGTGTCACTCGCCATGATTTCCATGCTTGCATCCGGAAAGCGCGCCATCACCTCCTCGGCCAGCCGTTCCACGCCCGGACCGCAAGGCACCATCGAATCGGCGGCGCCGCATTCGGGACAAGCCTGCGGCGGGTCGATGCCGTAGCCGCAATGGTGGCATTGCAACCGTCCGCGCCGACGGTGCTCGACCAGCCACGCGGTGCAGTTGGGACAGCGCAGGCGTTCGCCACAGCGGCGGCAGAGCGTCAATGGCGCGTAGCCCCGGCGATTGAGAAACAACATCACCTGTTCCCCGGCCGCCAGCGTACCGGCAATCGCCGCCTGCAGGGCCGGCGACAGCCAGCTCTGCCGGTCCATGGTCTGGGCCCGCATGTCGACCAGCTCTATATCGGGCAGGGACGCCCCGCCGTGACGCTCCGGCAGATACAGCCGCCGATAGCGGCCGGCCTCGACATTGGTCACGGTTTCGAGCGATGGCGTGGCCGACGCCAGCACCACCGGAAAGTCGCCAAGCCGGGCGCGCACCACCGCCATGTCGCGCGCGTTGTAGATGACGCCGTCTTCCTGCTTGAAAGAACCGTCATGTTCTTCATCGACCACGATCAGCCCAAGATCGGGAAACGGCAGGAACAGCGCCGAACGCGCGCCGACCACCACCATCGCCTTCCCGGCGGCGATGGCCCGCCAGCCGCGCCGACGCTCGGTTGCGGTAAGTTCGGAATGCCATTCCAGCGGCGGCGCGCCGAAGCGGTTCTCGAAGCGCCTGAGCCATTGCGCGGTCAGGGCGATCTCGGGCACCAGCACCAGCGCCTGGCGCCCGGCGGCGAGGGCTGTGGCGATCGCTTCGAAATAGACCTCGGTCTTGCCGGCGCCGGTTACACCATCAAGCAGCGTGGCCGAGAACCCGTCGGCCTCGGCCGCCAGCGCCGCGACGGCTTCCCGCTGGGCTGGTGACAGGGTCGGTCCCGGCCGCCGCCAGTCGGGTACGGCCACGCGCGCGGTCTCAGCCACGGCCACCGTCCTGAGCAGTCCGGCATCGGCCATGCCGCGCACCACGCCCGGCGTCACGGCGGCCTCGCGCGCGAGCTGGGCGGCGGCGCGCGGCGGCCCTTCCTTGAGGGCGGCGAGCACCCGGCGGCGTGACGACGTCAGCCTGATTCGCTTCCCCTCACCGTCCGTCGGGTCGGTTTCGCCCCGCATATAGGCAGTGCTGGTGCGTGGCGGCGCAAGTGCCGCGGGTACGCTCATCGCCATGCGAAGGACCGCGCCGGGTGCGCTCAGCGTATAGTTCGCGACCCAGTCGATGAGCCGGCGCAACCCGTCCGGCAGCGGCGGTGTATCCAGCAAGCCAATGATATTTTTTAGTTTTTCCGCGCTTACCTGGTTGCTGGCCACCCCCCAAACGACGCCGGTGACTTCTCGCCTGCCGAGCGGGACGACGACGAAATCGCCGTGCGTCGGGGACAGTCCGGGCGGCACGCGATAGTCATAGGCGCCGGCCAGCGGCAGGGGCAGCAGCACACTGATCCGATCCTCGATCTCCGCTGGGGTCGCGCTGGCACTGTTCGGTGGCATGGATTAGACTTTAGCCAAGGTTCGGACGGGGGCCAATCGTGCGAACCGCCAACCCGCAAATTAGGGACACGCAAACCGCCATGAAGTTCTTCGTCGATACCGCCGATACCGCGGAAATTCGTGATCTTGCCGCCACCGGGCTGGTTGACGGGGTGACCACCAACCCGTCGCTGGTCGCCAAAAGCGGCCGGCCCTTCCTTGATGTCGTGCGCGAAATTTGTGAAATGGTGCCAGGTCCGGTCAGCGCCGAGGTCACCGCCACCGATTTCGACACCATGCTCAAGGAAGGCAAAAAACTGGCGGCGCTGGCTCCCAATATCGCGGTCAAGGTGCCGCTGACGCCGGACGGGCTGAAGACCTGCAAGGCGCTGTCGGACGCCGGCACCATGGTCAATGTGACGCTCTGCTTCAGCCCGGGCCAGGCGATCCTGGCGGCCAAGGCCGGCGCCAGCTTTATTTCGCCCTTCATCGGCCGGCTGGACGATATCAGCGCCGACGGTATGAAGCTGATTGCCGACATCTGCGCCATCTACCGCCAGTACGACAGTTTCACGACCGAGGTGCTGGTCGCGTCCATCCGACATCCGATGCATGTCATCGAAGCCGCCAAAATAGGCGCCCATGTGGCGACCATGCCACCCGGTGTGCTGCGCCAGCTCTATCGACACCCGCTGACCGATTCGGGCCTGGCCGCCTTCCTGGCGGATTGGGAAAAGACCGGCCAATCAATTCTGGATGCCTGATCAGATGAGCGGAAAATCCGACAAGGCGAAGACCAAAGCGCCGAGCGCCGATGCGCCAACCGCCGACGCCGTCACCGCATATCTGAAGCGCAACCCCAGCTTCCTGAACGACCGCCCCGATCTGATCGCGGCGCTGGTCCCGCCCGAATTCGACCATGGTGGAGACATCGTCGATTTGCAGCGCTTCATGCTTGAGCGGATGCGCGACGATCACACCCAGATGGCGGCGCGCGAACGCGTGCTGCTCGACGCCGCCGAAGCCAACGCGCGGACCCAGGCGCGCGTGCACGCGGCCATCAGGGCGCTGCTGGCCCCGCGCTCATTTGAAGGTCTGATCGGGGTGGTGTCGGAAGAGCTGCCCAAATTGTTCGAGATTAGGGCGGCGTCGCTGTGTGTGGAGACTGGTGATCCCTTGCCGGGCAATGCCGGCGATATCGGCGTGATCCTGATCCCGCCCGGCACGCTGGATGAGCTGTTCGCGGGCCACAACGCCGTCGTCCTCAGGCCCGAGATACAAGGCGACAAGGCGATCTTCGGGCGCAAGGCGGCGCGCATTCGATCAGTAGCGCTGATGCGGCTCGATTTCGGCGAGGGCGCGCCGCGCGGCATGCTGGCGCTGGGCTCCACCGAGCCGCGTGAATTCGACCCGCGCCAGGGGACTGAGCTACTGAGCTTTTTCGCCCATGTGTTACAGCACCGCATCCGGCGATGGCTGAACCGGCCCGACTGACCGACTTCGCCGCCGCCGAGGATACGCTGGTCGCGATCGTTGACTGGCGACGCTGGATCGCCGATGAGCGCCGGTCCTCAACCCATACGCTTGCCGCCTATTCGCGCGACCTCGTCGCGTTTCTGGATTATCTCCGCGACCATCTTGGCCAACCCGCGTCGCTGGCCGATCTTGAGGCGCTGAACGTGGCGGATTTCAGGGGCTTTCTGGCGCAACGGGCGGGTCAGGGCATCGCCCAGTCGTCGCTGGCCCGCGCCATGTCGACCTTGCGCAATTTCTTCCGCTTTCTCGACCGTACCGGGCGGGTCGCCAATGCCGCCATCCAGGTGGTGCGCGCGCCCCGGCCCAAGCCGCCTATCCCCAAGGCGCTCGCCCCCGATGAGGCGCTCGACATGATCAAAGCCGCCGACCGGTTGAGCACCACGCCGTGGATCGCCAGACG
>JAZFSB010000083.1:0-14032 GCA_036445935.1 Alphaproteobacteria bacterium
CGGGCGCGGCCCCGGCCGGTGAACCTGATCTGTTTGATGCCGTGGCGCAGCGCCGCCAGCGCATGGCCCGGGGCCGCGCCGCAATCGAGCACGCCGGATATTTCGATTTCAGGAAACTCGGTAGCGACCTCGCCGATGAGGGCGGCGACCCAGGCCGGTCCCATGGAACCGGCCGCGCCGGGCGGGGACCTGATCTCAAGCGAAGCGGGGCGCGCACCCGCGGCGCGCGCCGCCGCGCGCGCATGGTCGATCCCGTGCGCGACGACGACGAGCCTTTGATCCGCTCGGTTTTCAGCTTTGCGGGCATGCCGTTTCATGATCCGAAAGTCTGCCATGGCGCGGGCCGGTTGAACATGCCGGTGGTTCACATGTGGGGTCTAGCGCATGATCCAGCTATATTGAGCCGTCTGGCGCCGAATCCGCGTCAGCGGAAAACGCAACGGCCCCGCGCCGCACTGTTGACGCTGGTTCGGGCTCCATCCTATCCTCGACTCTGCAGAGACGGTGCGAGAGATTTAGATCATGGGACAGTTGGACGACGCGCAGCGACGGCTTGAGGCCGCGCTGGATCAGCTTGAGCAGGCCGCCGAACAGGCTGGCGGGCCCGGCGACACCAGCCAGTTCGAAAGCGAGCTGGCCACCGTGCGCGAACGCTGCCAGGCGCTTGAATGGCAATCGCAGGAAGTGTCCCGCCGGCTCGACGGGGCGATATCGCGATTGCGCACGATTATGAGTGACGGCAATGGCGCAGGTTGAAGTCACCGTCAATGGGCGGAACTACCGCATCGCCTGCGATGACGGTCAGGAAGACCATCTGGTTGAGTTGGCGGAATTCGTCAATGGCAAGGTGACGGAGCTGGTATCCGCCGTCGGCCAGGTCGGCGATGCGCGGCTTTTGGTCATGGCCAGCCTGTTGATCGCGGACGAATTGTCGGAAACTTACGGCGCGCTGAAGGATGGCAAAGGCGCGGCCAGCGGCGATTTAATCGAGGCCGAGGCAGCCAATCGCCTGGCCGAACGCATAGAACATATTGCGGCGCGGCTTGCTCCTGCCTAAATTAAGGGCGGGCGGTGCTGCGTGGTACGCAAGACCTTACATCCCTGGGGCCATTATTAACCTCTCGGGAGCTGTCCCTGCCGGAGCCCTGGTTTCGGTATATGGCGCCCACCTGCACAGCAGGCCTTAAGAGGATGAATATCGTCAAACGGCTATTGCGGCATCGCCTGTTTTCCTCCCGCCTTCCGGTCGGCCTGTTTCCGTGAGCCCTATTCAGCAAGCCAAGCGCGACCTTGCGCGCACCTTGCGGGGTGTACGCATCCGGGCGCACAAGGCGGCTGGTCGCGGCGCGGCCGACGCGGTGTGTGCTTCGATGCGGCGCGCGCGCCAGGAAGGGCTGGAAATTCCGGCCGATGCGGTCGTCGCCGGATACTGGCCGCTGCGCGATGAATTCGATGTGCGCGCCCTGCTCGGCGATCTGCATGGCGAGGGGCTGGTCTGTGCCCTGCCGGTGGTGCGCGGGCCCGATCGTCCGCTGATGTTTCGCCGCTGGCGGCCGGGCGACAGGTTGACGGAAGGCAGCTTTGGCATTGCCGAGCCGGCGTCCGACAAGCCGGAACTGCAGCCGCTGGCGCTGCTCGTGCCGCTGCTTGGCGTCGATGGTCGGGGGTGTCGGCTGGGATACGGCAAGGGATTTTACGACCGTACGCTGGCCGAGTTGCGCGCCGCCGGCCCGGTGGTCGCGATCGGGGTGTGTTTCGCCGCCCAGCGCGTGCGTGAGGTGCCGGCGGAAAACCATGACCAGCGGCTCGACTGGGTGCTGACCGAGACCGGTGCTTGGCGCGCGGCGGGCTGAACGGGAAAGGAAATTCATGCGTGTCTTGATCTGCGGCGATGTGGTGGGGCGGTCCGGCCGTCGGGCGGTGTTTGACCAGTTGCCCGGACTGCGGCGCGAGCTGGAGGTCGATTTCGTCGTCGTCAATGGCGAGAATGCGGCCGGGGGGTTCGGCATCACGCCCAAGATCTGCACCCAGTTCCTCGAAGCCGGCGCCGACGTGGTGACCACCGGCAATCATGTCTGGGACCAGAAGGACATCATCCCCCATATCGACCGCGAGAAGCGGCTGTTGCGTCCGCAGAACTATCCCGAGGGCACGCCCGGTTCCGGCGTCGGGCTGTATCCGTGCGGCGACGGGCGCCAGGTGCTGGTGCTCCACTTCATGGCGCTGCTGTTCATGCCGCCGCTCGACGATCCCTTCGCCGGCATCGAGATGGCGATGCTCAACCGCAAGATGGGTGACGACATCGCGGCCATCATCCTGGATTTTCATGGTGAGGCAACCAGCGAGAAGATGGCCATGGGGCACATGCTTGACGGGCGGGTGTCGGCGGTGGTCGGCACCCACAGTCACGTGCCGACCGCCGATTATCGAATCCTTCCGGGCGGCACCGCCTACATGACCGACATCGGCATGTGCGGCGATTACGATTCGGTGATCGGCATGGTGAAGGAAATCTCGATCGAAAAGTTCCGTCGCAAGATGCCCGGCCCCCGGCTCGAGGCTGCCAGCGGCGAAGCGACGCTCTGCGCCGTGCTGATCGAAACCGACGACGAAACCGGTCTGGCCCGGCGCATCGAACCGGTCCGCATCGGCGGCCACCTGTCCCCCGTCCTGCCCGGGGTTTAAAACGTTTTTCGACGGGATGGAACCGGACCGGTGCAATTCCGCCGGAATGGAAAATGTTTTAGCAATCGATTTCGCGGCGTCCTGCCGCGGTTTGCCCAAATCTCGCCAAAAAGTGCCTGTATCAAAGGATTTCTCTGGTCCGGTGAGGGTCGTTGCACTAGAAAATGCGGGTGTAATGCGTCGAACAGCTACATATGGTATAGGTTCGTGTGAGACAGGTTCGCGCGCGAACAGGTTGATTTAGGGGGTATTCTAAAAAAAGCGCCATGGCTGGCCATTCCCAATTCAAAAACATCATGTTCCGCAAGGGCGCGCAGGACAAAAAGCGCGCCAAGCTGTTCAGTCGCCTGACCCGCGAAATCGGGGTGGCGGCGCGCGCCGGCCTGCCGGACCCGGAAATGAACCCGGGGCTCAAGAACGCGGTCGTCGCGGCCCGGGCGGCGAACATGCCGAAGGACAATATCGAGCGCGCCATCAAGCGCGCCGCCGGCGAGGGTGAAGGCGAGGCCTTCACGGAAATCCGCTACGAAGGCTACGGGCCGGGCGGAGTCGCCATCATCGTTGAGGCGCTGACCGACAACCGCAACCGAACCGCAAGCGAAGTCCGCGCCGCCTTTACCAAGCATGGCGGTACGCTGGGCGAAACCAACAGCGTGAGCTTTCAGTTTGACCGGGTGGGCGCCATCACCTATCCGGCGGCCGCGGCCGCGACCGATGATATGTTCGAGGCGGCGCTGGAGGCCGGGGCGAGCGATGTCGAATCCGCGCCTTCCGGGCACGATATCACCTGCGCGCCGGATGATCTGGCACAGGTGCGCGAAGCTCTCGCGGAACGCTTCGGCGTGGCCGAGGACGCGTCGCTCACCTGGAAGCCGCAAACGACCGTGCCGATAGAAATCGACAAGGCCGAGACTCTGCTCAAGCTGATCGAGGCGCTCGACGAAAGCGACGACGTTCAGTCCGTATCCGCTAATTTTGAAATCGACGACGCCACGATGGCCCGGTTGACCGCCTGAACGGCGCGCCGGCCCAAGGAGACGACGATGAGACTTCTCGGGCTTGATCCGGGGCTTAGAACTACCGGCTGGGGCGTGATCGACGCCGTTGGCAACGGGCTCAGCCACGTCGCCAACGGCACCATCTCCGCGCCTACCGATGCGCCACTGGCCGAACGGCTGGCCGTATTGTTCCGGGCGCTGGAGGGCGTGGTGGCTGAGCATTGCCCCGAGGAATCGGCGGTCGAGGAAACCTTCGTCAACCGCAACCCGGCCTCCGCCCTCAAGCTGGGGCACGCGCGCGGCATCGTCATGCTGGCGCCAGCGCTGGCCGGCGTGCCGGTGTCCGAATATTCCGCTAACGTAATAAAGAAGTCGCTGGTCGGCGCCGGCCATGCCGGCAAGCAACAGGTCGCCATGATGGTGCGCACCCTGCTGCCTGGCGCCAAGGTGACGCGCGCCGATGCCGCCGACGCGCTGGCCGTTGCTATCTGCCATGCCCATCACCGGGGAAGCCAGGTGCGCTGGGCAGCGGCGGTCTAGTGGATAGAATCCACCAAATGGGAGAACGGCGTCCATGATCGCGAAGCTGACCGGCATTATCGACACGCTGGACGAGGACCGGATGGTGCTCGACGTCGCGGGCGTCGGCTATCTGGTGTTCTGCTCGGGCCAGACGCTGCGCCGCATGGGCCGGCCGGGGGAAGCCGCCAGCCTCGCCATCGAGACCCATGTGCGCGAAGACCATATCCACCTCTACGGCTTCGCCGAGGCCGCGGAGCGCGACTGGTTCCGCCTGCTGACCACGGTCCAGGGGGTTGGCGCCAGGGTTGCGCTGGCCATCCTGTCGGCGCTGGCGCCGGGCGAGCTGGCACAGGCGATCGCCGCCCAGGACAAGGCCGCCGTCAGCCGTTCCCAGGGGGTCGGTCCGAAGCTCGCCGCCCGCATCGTCGGCGAGCTGAAGGACAAGGCCGCGGAATTGACCGTCGTGCGCCATGTCGATTTTGCCGCCGGCAAATCCGCCGAGGCTGACGGGTTGCTGGAGGACGCGGTATCGGCGCTGGTTAATCTTGGTTTTGGGCGCAGCGACGCGTTCGGCGCCGTTGCCCAGGCCGCCGGCCGGGCCGATGACGCGCCCAGCGTCGAAGCGCTGGTCAAGGCCGGGCTGAAGGAACTCAGCGCATGAGCGAGGAGCGGATGATCACGCCGGAGGCGGCCGAGGGCGATGCGCCGGATGTGTCCCTGCGCCCGAAATCGCTCGGCGATTTCGTCGGCCAGCAGGCCTTGCGCGAAAATCTCCGCGTGTTCATCGCCGCTGCGCGTGACCGGGGCGAGGCGCTGGATCACGTGCTGTTCCACGGACCGCCGGGGCTTGGCAAGACCACCTTGGCGCAGATCGTGGCGCTCGAACTCGGCGTCGGGTTTCGCGCGACCTCGGGACCGGTGATCGCGCGTGCCGGCGATCTGGCCGCCATCCTGACCAATCTTGAACCGCGCGACGTTCTGTTCATCGACGAGATCCATCGCCTGTCGCCCGCGGTCGAGGAAATCCTCTATCCCGCGATCGAGGATTACAAGCTCGACCTGGTAATCGGCGAGGGACCGGCCGCGCGCTCGGTGCGTATTGATCTCTCCCCCTTCACCCTGATTGGGGCGACCACGCGCTCGGGGCTTATCACCACCCCGCTGCGCGAACGGTTCGGCATTCCGCTCAGGCTGGAATTCTACAACACGGAAGAGCTGGTCAGTATCGTCAGCCGGGGCGCGAACCTGCTTGGGTTCGCGCTGACGGCGGATGGTGCTGCCGAGATCGCCGGGCGCGCCCGCGGCACGCCGCGCATCGCCGGCCGGCTGCTGCGCCGGGTGCGCGATTTCGCCGCCGTTGAAGGCAGCGGGCCGGTCGATGCGCGGATCGCCGACCAGTCGCTGGGCCGGTTGGAGGTCGATGAGCGTGGTCTCGATTCGATGGACCGCCGCTATCTCGGCTGTATCGCCACGAACTATGCCGGCGGGCCGGTGGGCGTCGAGACGCTGGCCGCCGCCCTGTCCGAACAGCGCGATGCGATTGAAGAGGTGATTGAGCCGTTCCTGATCCAGCAGGGTCTGGTGCAGCGCACCCCGCGCGGCCGGTTGCTGACGCCGGCCGGTTTCCGTCATCTCGGTCTCGTCCCGGTCGAGCGGGTGGAACATCAGCCTGATCTGCTGGATGCGCCTGACGGGGAGTGGGACGGTGAAGCCTGATGAGGGTGCGATACAGGACGGCGCGCATGTCTTTCCGCTCAGGGTCTATTACGAAGACACCGACAATGGCGGCATGGTCTATTACGCCAACTATTTGTGCTTCGCCGAGCGCGCGCGGACCGAGATGCTGCGCGCGGTGGGGTTCGAGCATGGCGGGCTGGCGGCGGACCACGGCATCGCCTTCACGGTGCGCCGCTGCGAAGCCGATTTCCGCCGCCCGGCGCGACTCGATGACACGCTTCAGGTGCGCACTGAAAACCTCGACATCACCGGCGCCGGGCTGTGGGCCGATCAGATCATTCTGCGGGGTGACGAGGTGTTGGTGAGCCTGCGCATACAGCTTGCCTGCATCGGGTCCAGTGGCCGGCCGACGCGCCTGCCGGGTGCGCTGCGGACGGCGCTGAAGCCGTTGGCCGCGACGCCATAGATTTTTGGAAAGTACGGGGAGCCCGTTCGAGATATGGATACAACCGCCGTCACCTCCGCCGCCCTTGCCGGGGCCGTGGCGCATGACATGTCGGTCTGGGGGCTGTTCCTCCAGGCGGACATCCTGGTCAAGACCGTCATGCTGGGGCTGCTGTTAGCCTCGATCTGGAGCTGGGCGATCATTTTCGAGAAGCTGATCCGCCTGCGCCGGCTGTGGAACCAGGCCGACGATTTCGAGGAAAGCTTCTGGTCGGGCGGCTCGCTCGAGGATCTCTACGACCGCATCCAGGATGCGCCCAGCAATCCGATGGCGTCGGTGTTCACCTCGGCGATGCGCGAATGGCGGCGCTCGGCCGCCAAGGGGTTGGCTGGGGGGGAAAACCGGGCCGGTCTGGCACAGCGTATCGACCGGGTCATGCATGTCACGCTGGGACGCGAGATGGATCGGCTGGAACGGCACATGACGTTTCTGGCCTCGGTCGGCTCGACGGCGCCGTTCGTCGGTCTGTTCGGCACGGTCTGGGGCATTATGAACAGCTTCCAGGCGATCGCGCTGACCAAGGACACGTCGCTGGCCGTGGTCGCGCCCGGCATCGCCGAAGCCTTGTTCGCGACAGCCCTTGGGCTGGTCGCCGCGATCCCCGCCGTGATCGCCTATAACAAGATTTCCAACGATCTCGGGCGCTATGCGGGCCGTCTCGAATCGTTTTCCACCGAATTCGGCGCCATCCTGTCGCGTCAGCTCGAAGAGGCCGCCTGATCATGTCGTTCGATATCGGCGCAACGCGGCAGGGCGGCACGAACTATCGCCGCAAGCTGATGAGCGAGATCAACGTGACCCCGATGGTCGATGTCATGCTGGTGCTGCTGGTGGTGTTCATGATCACCGCCCCGCTGCTGACCGTCGGCGTGCCGATCGATCTGCCCAAGACGGCGGCCAGCCGCATCGTCGGCCAGGACGAGCCGTTGGTTATCAGCGTTGATGAGGCGGGCAAGCTCTATTTGCAGGACCTTGAAGTCACGCTCGAACAGCTGGTGCCGCGACTGTCCGCCATCACGCGAAACCGAAAGGATGCACGGATATTCCTACGCGGCGACCGGACCATCCCCTATGGCAAGGTGATGACGGTGATGGGGGCGATGAACCGGGCCGGCTTCAACCGGGTCGCGCTGATCACGCTGGCGCCCGACAAGCCGCCCGCCGGACGGAGGAAGCGGTGATCCATGCGCAAGGCGATGATCTATTCCACCGTCCTGCACACCGCGGTCATCGCGGTTGCGTATTTCGGCGTGCCGGCGCTGTTTCGTTCGCCGCCGCCGGAGGCGCCGTCGATCGCGGTCGAATTGGTGATGGAACAGCCGCCGGAAAAGCCGAAGCCGAAGCCGCCCGCGCCCAAACGCCGGCCGCCGCGCGCCGAAGCGCCGCCAGCCGCGCCCGAAATTCCGCCGGCGCCGCAAATCGCGCTGGCCAAACCCGAACCGCCGCCTCCGCCGCCGAAAGCAAAACCCAAGCCCAAGCCGAAGGTAAAAGCCAAGCCCAAACCACCACCGGTCAAAAAGGTGGCCGCGCCACGCCCGCGTCCCCGGCCCAAACCGCCGGCCCGCAAGCGCAAGCCGAAGCCCAAGCCAAAACCGGACCAGTTCCAGGCGCTGCTCAAGAATCTGGCGAAGCGGAAGGTCGCGCACACGCGCGAACAGAAGCAGGTGGTGCTCCCGGAGAAGCCGGTCCGGCCCCGGACGACACCAACACCGCGACGGTCCGCGATAGAGACCCAGCGGCTGGAACAGACATTGGCGTTGATGGTGCTCAACAGGGTCATGCAATGTTGGAGTATTCCGGCCGGCGCCAAGGATGCGCAAAAGATGCGAATTGTCATTCGCATCCAGCTCAATCCGGACGGATCGCTGCGCGGGAGTCCGAAAATTATCGATCAAGACCAGATAGGGACGGACCTCGCTTACCGCGCCGTCGCGGAAAGCGCCAGACGTGCGCTGCTCAATCCCCACTGCAGCCCAATCAAGTTACCTATCGAGCATTATCAGATATGGAAAGACATCGCGTTGAATTTCGATCCGGGCGCGGCGCTGGGGAGATGACGCCATGAAACTCCGGAAGAGAGGAAGACGAGGCCCCATGCTGTTTCATCATCGTTTCGTGGCAACGATCGCGACCCTCGCGGCGCTGCTTTTTCCGTCTGCCGCCGGCGCCGAGCTGCGGGTCGACATCACGCGCGGCAAAATCGAGCCGTTGCCGGTCGCGGTCCCTGAATTCTTTGGCGCTGGTGAGGCGGCGCAGCGTTTCGGCGCCGACATCGCCCGGGTCATCTCCAGCGATCTCAAACGGTCGGGCCTGTTTCGTCCGGTCGATGCGCGCGCCTTCATCCAGACCCGCGAATCGCTTAAGGTACGGCCGCAATTTCCGCTATGGCGGCAGATCAACGCCCAGGCGCTGGTGGTGGGCACCGCCGAGATGCTGCGCGGCGGCCAGCTTCGGGTGGAGTTTCATCTGTGGGACGTGTTCGCCGGCCAGCGTCTGATCGGGCTAAGGTCCGAGACCGAGCCGCGCAACTGGCGCCGCGTCGCCCACATCATCGCCGATGCGATCTACAAGCGGATTACCGGCGAAGACGGTTATTTCGACACCCGCGTGGTCTACATCGCCGAAACCGGGCCGGCCCAGCGCCGCGTCAAGCGCCTGGCGATCATGGATCAGGACGGCAAGAACCACCGCTATCTCACCAGCGGCGCCAACCTGGTGCTGACGCCCCGCTTCTCGCCGACGGCGCAGGAAATCACCTATCTCGCCTATGTCGGTCGACGGCCGCGCGTCTACATTTACAATATTGACACCGGCCAGCGCGAACTGCTCGGCAATTTCCCCGGCATGACGTTCGCGCCGCGCTTCTCGCCCGACGGCAATACCGTGATCATGAGCATGGCGCAGGACGGCAATTCTGACATTTACACCATGGATCTGCGGACCCGGCGGTTCCGGCGGCTGACCAAGCATCCGGCGATCGACACCTCGCCGTCTTATTCGCCGGGTGGACGCCAGGTGGTGTTCAATTCGGACCGCGGCGGTTCGCAGCAGCTATATGTCATGTCGCTGCCGAACGGCGCCCCCAAGCGGATCAGCTTTGGAAAGGGGCGCTACGCGACGCCGGTCTGGTCGCCGCGCGGCGACCTGATCGCTTTCACCAAGATCAATGGCGGACGTTTTTCGATCGGCATCATGCGTCCCGACGGTTCGGGCGAGCGCATCCTGACGGAAAGTTTTCTGGTCGAAGGACCGACCTGGTCACCCAACGGGCGTGTGCTGATGTATTTCCGCGATGAACGCGGCGACGCCGAGGGCAGCAAACCCGCGCTCTACTCGATCGATCTCACGGGGTATAATGAACGGCGCATACCGACACCGACCGCGGCGTCGGATCCTGCTTGGTCGCCGCCGAAACCATAATGTTTGCGCACACCTTTGCGGTTTGGCGTGCTGATTCCTATATTGGGTGCATTATGCGAAACTTGTTTGTCATTTGATGTCAATTAGGGGATGGAAGCAATGAACTGGAAAATTCTTGTCGCGATGCTCGGCGGGCTGGCGTTGGCCGCTTGCGAGACCACACCGGATGATACCGGCTCTGCCAAGGGTGGTGGGTCGGGCAGTGACGGGGCATCATCGGCGGCGCCATCGGTGTCGTCATCCACTCTGGCCTCGCGGACTCCCGCCGGCGCTCGCGCCGGATCCCAGGAGGATCTCGTCGTCAATGTCGGGGATCGCGTTTTCTTCGCGCTCGACAGCCACCAGCTACAGCCCGACGCGCGCGCGACGCTGGAAAAACAGGCTCAGTGGCTGAGACAGAACCCTGCCGTCACCGTGGCGGTCGAGGGGCATGCCGATGAGCGCGGCACGCGCGATTACAACCTGGCGCTGGGTGAACGGCGCGCAACCGCGGTGCGCGACTATCTGGTGGCGCTCGGGATCACCGCCAACCGGATGCGAACCGTGTCGTTCGGTAAAGAACGTCCGGTCGATCCGCAGTCGAACGAGGAGGCCTGGTTGAAGAACCGCCGGGGCGTCATGGTGGTGAACTGAGGAGCAAGCCGGCCGAGCCGGCAAGGATAAGGAAAAACCCCATGAACGGCGGTCGTCTGTCGGCTCTCGGGCGCGCTGGCGTCGCGGTGGCGTTCGCGGCGTTCGCGGCTGTCGCGCCGGCGGCGGCGCAAACCGCCAATACGCGTGTGCTGTTCGATCGCATCGACCGGCTTCAGAATGAGCTGACGACGCTGCAGCGCTATGTCTATCGTGGTGAGAAACCGCGCGCGACCGGGGCTGCGGCCGCGGTGGTCACGACGTCACCGAACGTTGCCGCCCGGCTTCAACTTGGCATTACCCAGCTTGAGGCCGAAATTCAGCGCCTGACAGGACAGAACGAGGAAACGGCGCATCGGTTGAGCCAGATCGAGGAACGGCTGAACAAACTTACCACCGACCTTGAATTCCGCCTCGGTCGGCTTGAGCGATTGGCGCCCGTGATCGCCGCCACCTCGCCGACCGGCACGCCTGCGACGGGGCCGGTGGTCCATCTGACGACTCGCCCTGTCCTGCAGGATATTCCGGGCGCTGAGTTGGGGGTGAGGCCGCTCGGCTCGGTGCGCGCCACGGCGACGCCGCCGGCTGCTCCGCCGGAGCCGAAGCTGACCCCGCAGCAGCAATATGACAAGGCCCACACCCTGATCATCCAGACCCGTGATTATGCCCAGGCCGAACGGGTTCTGCGCAAATTCATCGACAGGAACCCCAAGCACAAGCTGTTGCCCAACGCGCATTACTGGCTGGGACGGACCTATTTCGTGCGCAACGATTTCGAGCAGGCCGCGTTCGCCTTCGCCGAGGGCTTCCAGCGTTTCCCCAAATCGGAGAAGGCGCCCGCCAATCTGCTCAATCTCGGCATGGCGTTGGCGCGTCTCGGCAAGACCCGCGAGGCCTGCACCACCTATTCGCGGCTGCTCAAGAGCTATCCCGATACCGGGGCCGCGGTGAAGCGGCGGGTCTCGCGTGAAACGGCCCGCGCCCAGTGCTAGGGCCTTTCCGGTGTAGACGGAACCGGCCCACTCCCCCTCCCGGCCACCCAGAGGATAATCCCGTGGGGTGGTCGGGAGGGGGAGCGGGCCGGTGCGATTCCGCGTGAGCGGAAAGACTCCTGAGCCGGTCGGTGAGGCGGAATTCGCCGCGCTGATCGGCCGCGTCGGCCCCTTCGAAGACAAACCTGTGATCGCGGTCGGCGCCTCCGGCGGCGCGGACAGCAGCGCGCTGGCGGTGCTTGCCGGGCGCTGGGCGCGGCGCCGCGGCGGGCGCGCGGTGGCCCTGACCGTCGATCACGGGCTGCGCGCGGGATCGCGCGCCGAAGCCAGACAGGTTGCTTTGCGGCTCGGCGCGCTGGGAATCGAACATCATCTGCTGGTCTGGCGTGGCGCCAAGCCGCAAAGCCGAATCCAGGAAGCAGCCCGCGACACCCGCTATCGATTGCTCGGCGCCTGGTGCCGTGCCAACGGCGTATTGCATCTCCTGCTTGCCCATCATCGTGAGGATCAGGCGGAAACCATGTTGCTACGGCTCGGCGCGGCAAGCGGGCTGGACGGGCTCGCTGGCATGGCCGCGATTGCCGAGCGCGCGGATTTTCGCCTGCTGCGTCCCTGTCTGGACTTGGCCCGCGACCGGCTGCGCGCGACGGCAGTGGCTCAGGGGCTCGATTGGGTCGAGGATCCATCGAACCGGAATACTCGCTTCGCCCGGGTCAGATTGCGGGCGTTGGCGCCGGCGCTGGCCGCCGAAGGGCTCGATGCCGCCGCCCTGGCCGCCTCGGCGCGCCGTCTGGCGGCGGCGCGCGCGACGTTGGACAGCGAAACAGCTTTGATGCTGGCGCGTTATGCCGTGATCCATCCCGAAGGCCATGCCGAGTTGTCACGGGCGGGGCTCGCTACAGCCCCACCCGAGATTGCCCGCCGGGTGCTGGAACGCCTGCTGGTTTCGGTCGGCGGCGGCGTCTATCCGCCGCGCGGTGCGCGTCTAGCGCGTCTGGTGGCCGCGATTTCCAGCCCTGATCCGGGGCGCGGTCGGACCCTCGCCGGCTGTCGAATTGACCCGAGGGGTGAAAATATTATCATTGCGCGGGAAGCGGCGCGCTGCGAGCGACGTCGGGTCTCGTCCGGTGACGTGCTGTGCTGGGACGGGCGTTTCACGGTGCGGATCAATGCAAGTGGCGCCCGGCTGCGGCTCTGCCCCTTGGGTGTCACGCCGCCCCGAAATGCTTGTAAGCACTGGCTTTCCGGCCTGCCGTCCCCGGCCCGCGCGGCGCTGCCGGCGCTCTGGCGTGGCGGCCGGCTGATTGGGGTGGCGCGCCCCGGCAATCACGCTGGCGGGGCGCGCCACGCCCTCCTCGACGCGGTATTCTGTCCAAATCGGGCGGTTACCGCCGCCTTGTTTCCAGTTGTTTAACTCGAAACGATAACTATGTATTCTCTGCGCGAGCCGGGGCGTTCATCCGTTCCGGCGATTTTATTCGGGATCGAGGATCGGCTGCGTGAATAATTTCGGCAAAAACCTTGCCCTCTGGGTGATCATTGGGCTGCTGCTGGTCGCTCTGTTCAACCTGTTTCAGCAGCCGGGTGAACGTAGCGGCCAGACCGGCCTGCCGTTCTCGGAATTCCTGGCCGAGGTGAATAACGGCCAGGTCCGCGAGGTCACCATCAAGGGTCACAGTATCGACGGTCAATACACCGACGGTCGGCCGTTCACGACCTATGCGCCGGACGATCCCACCCTGGTCGAAAAGCTGAGCAAGCGCGGTGTCGTCATCAGGGCGTTGCCCGATGAAGACGATTCGCCGTCGCTGCTGCAAATTTTGATCTCCTGGTTCCCGATGCTGCTGCTGATCGGCGTGTGGATTTTCTTCATGCGCCAGATGCAATCCGGCGGCGGCAAGGCGATGGGGTTCGGCAAATCGCGCGCCCGCCTTCTGACCGAACAGTCCGGACGCATCACCTTCGAGGATGTCGCCGGCATTGACGAGGCCAAGGCGGAACTCGAGGAGGTCGTCGAGTTCCTCAAGGATCCGCAAAAGTTTCAGCGTCTCGGTGGCAAAATTCCCAAGGGCGTTTTGCTGGTCGGCCCGCCGGGCACCGGCAAGACGCTGCTGGCCCGCGCCATCGCGGGTGAGGCAAATGTGCCGTTCTTCACCATCTCGGGCTCGGATTTCGTCGAGATGTTCGTCGGTGTGGGCGCGTCACGCGTGCGCGACATGTTCGAGCAGGGCAAGAAGAACGCGCCGTGCATCATCTTCATTGATGAAATCGACGCGGTCGGCCGTCATCGCGGCGCCGGTCTTGGCGGCGGCAATGACGAGCGCGAACAGACGCTGAACCAGCTTCTGGTCGAGATGGACGGGTTTGAAACCAATGAAGGCGTCATCCTGATCGCCGCCACCAACCGGCCCGACGTGTTGGACCCGGCACTGCTGCGTCCCGGCCGGTTCGACCGCCAGGTGGTGGTGCCCAACCCGGATATTCTCGGCCGCGAAAAGATCCTCAAGGTCCATATGCGCAAGGTGCCACTGGCGCCTGACGTCGATGCCAGGGTAATCGCGCGCGGCACGCCAGGATTTTCCGGCGCCGACCTCGCCAACCTG
>JAZFSB010000084.1:0-2379 GCA_036445935.1 Alphaproteobacteria bacterium
TGTCAAGGCGGGCGCCGTTACTGTTGATCGGTGGAAAAAGGATGATCATGCGAAATCTTGCAAAGGAAAAGCTCGGTTCGGGCGACACCGTCCAGTGCCTCTGCGTGCGCATGGCGCGGAGCGTCGATATCGGCGCGGTGGCGGCGGGCGCGGGCTTTGACGCGCTTTATGTGGATATGGAACACAGCGCGATTTCGGCCGATGACGCGGCCGGAATTTGCGCCGCTGCGCCCGGCTTCGGCGTGACCCCGCTGGTGCGCGTGCCGGAAGGCGCGCTGGGGTTGGCCGCGCGCCTGCTCGATAACGGCGCGCTGGGCGTGATCATGCCCCATGTTGAAACCGGCTCGGGCGCCCGCGCGGTGGCGGATGCCTGCCGCTTTCCGCCACAGGGCACGCGATCCGCGGCCGGCTCCACGGTGCAGCTTGGCTTCCAGCCGATGAAGCAGGACGCGATCGCGGCGGGGCTCAACGACCTTGTGCTGGTTTGCGTGATGATCGAAACCCCGCTGGGGGTCAAAAACGCGGATGCCATCGCCGCCACCGAAGGCATCGACATGGTGATGGTCGGCACCAACGACCTGTCGGCGGCAATGGGACAGACGGGAAATATCGACGGCGCGGGGGTTCGCGCCGCCTGCGAGACGGTGGCGGCAGCTTGCGCCGCCCACGGCAAGGCGTTTGCCCTTGGCGGTGTGCGCGGCAACGCCGCCCTGGTGCGCGATTATGTCGCCATGGGCGCGCGCTTCATCATCGCCGGCACCGACACGATTTACCTGACGGCCGCCGCCCGCGACGACATCGCCGCCATCAGGGCGACGCTGGGCGCGGGTGCATAAACACATAAATCAATCGAGGTGATAATGAGCGATCAACGGCAATTGCACCTGGGGGCCTTCATGCGGCCGGCCAGCATTCATACTGGCGCGTGGCGCTACCCCGGCGCGTTTACGGACGCGAACTTCAACTTCGCCCATATGAAGCGTTTCGCCCAGACGCTGGAGCGCGGCAAGTTCGATGCGTTTTTCATGGCCGACCATCTGGCCGTGCTCAACATGCCGATGGATGCCCTCAGGCGCAGCGCCACCGTGACCTCGTTCGAGCCGATGACGCTGTTGAGCGCGCTTGCCGTGGTGACCGAGCATCTTGGGCTGGTCGCCACCGGCTCGACCACCTATGACGAGCCCTATCACGTAGCCCGGCGGTTCTCCTCGCTCGACCATATCAGCGGCGGGCGCGCGGGATGGAATATCGTCACCACGTCGAACCCCAACGCCTCGATGAATTTCGGCCGCGAGGATCACCTGGAACATGCCGAGCGCTATCGCCGCGCGCGCGAGTTCTACGATGTCGTCACCGGCCTGTGGGACAGCTGGGCCGACGATGCTTTCATCCGCGACGTGGAAAGCGGCAGCTATTTCGACCCGGATCGGCTGCACGTGCTCAACCACAAGGGCAAATACCTGTCGGTGCGCGGCCCGCTCAATATCGGCCGTCCGGTTCAGGGCTATCCGGTGATCGTGCAGGCCGGCGCGTCGAATGATGGCCGCCAGCTTGCCGCCGAAACCGCCGAGGCGGTGTTCACGGCACAGAGCGATATAGCCGCCGGCCAGGCGTTCTACGCCGACGTGAAGGGTAGGATGGAAAAGGTCGGGCGCAACCGCGACCACCTGAAGATCCTGCCGGCTTGCATGGTGGTTATCGGCGATACGGTGGAAGAGGCCCGCGAGAAGCGTGCATTGCTCGACAGCCGGGTGCATTACGAAAGCGCCATCGCGTCGCTGTCGATCGCCATCGGACATGATGCGTCCAAGTTCGATCCCGACGGCCCGCTGCCCGAAATCCCCGAAAGCAACGCGTCGAAGAGCGGGCGCGATCGGGCCATCAAGGCGGCCACGGAAGAAAACCTGACCGTTCGTCAGTTGGCCCAGCGGCTCGGCGGCCACTCCAGCCTGTCGCTGGTCGGCACGCCCGAGACGATCGCCGACAGTATGGAAGAATGGCTGATGGGCGACGCCTGCGACGGGTTCACGATCCAGTTCCCCTTCCTGCCCGAGGGTCTGGATGATTTCGTCGACCGATTAGTGCCGGTCCTGCAACGACGCGGCCTGTTCCGCACCGAATACGAAGGCAAGACGCTGCGCGAAAACCTCGGCCTGCCGCGTCCGCAAAACCAGTTTTTCCCGGACTGATCTGGGCGGATAACGGCCTAACCTCAGTTTGAAATGCGTTGCGCCGAATGCGGAAAGCAGAACCGAAAGTCCGATGTTGGGGTGCCGCCTCAACCGGTCGCCGCAACACAGGCGTTAAATCTTTCTGCTGGCGTTTCGAACCCCAGCGTTTTGCGTGGCCGTTCGTTTAAGGGCATCATCGCACCTTGGA
>JAZFSB010000085.1:0-2889 GCA_036445935.1 Alphaproteobacteria bacterium
CAAGGCCGATTTTTCACGTAACCCGATCATCATGCGCGTGCCAATCTTCAACCGTTCCAGATCGCGTTCGTCCGAACACATGTTGAAATCGACATCCGGCACCGCCATCGGGTCGGATGCGTTCAGCCGCACTTCGCCGGTTGAATATGATTTGTTGACCCAGAGCATGATCAGCCCCAGCCGTTCGCCGATCGCGTGCCAGAAGGTCTTGTTCATGGGGATCATGTACATATCGCCCGCCGGACAGCCTTCGACGCCCGACGACCATCGCAAACCCGCATACATGGGAAGGCGCAGATCAGCCGGCAGGCGCGATTCTGGTTTCATGTAGCAGCCCAGATTGACCCCCGGATGTTCCATGAGATGCTTGCCGACGCCGGGCCGGTCAGCCACGACGTCGATGCCGCGCGCCGTCAGTTCCGCCGCCGGACCGATGCCCGAGCGCAGCAGCAGCGCCGGCGAATGCAGCGCGCCGGAACTGACGATTACCTCGCCCGCCTGGATATCAAGCGTCTCGCCGGCGCGCTTGACCCGAACGCCGGTGACCGTTGTGCCGGAAAACAGCAGTTTTTCGGCGATGGTCTCTCCCATCACCTCCAGGTTCGGCCGGGCGCGCACTTCCGCCGTCAGATAGGCGGTCGCCGTCGACGTGCGGCGCCCGTCCTGATTGGCCACCGCAATCGGGAAATAGCCGTCCTCGAAAACGCCGTTCTTGTCGCGGATATCCTTCCAGCCGTCCTCTTCGGCGGCTTTCATGAAACCCTTTGTGAAACCGGGCCACTGGTCCTCGAAGATGCGCCGGACCACCATCGGGCCATCCTGGCCGTGCAGCGGCCCGTCGAAATCGACATCGGTTTCCTGCTTGCGGAAATAGGGCAGCACGTCGTTCCAACCCCACCCCTTGGCGCCGCGTTCCTCCCAACCGTCATAATCGGTGGGAAGGCCGCGGATCGAGATCATGCCGTTGACCGAAGAGCCGCCGCCGATCACGCGGCCCTGCGCGTAGCGAACCCGTTTGCGGTCATCCGGCGCATTGCCGGGGCGTGGGGAAAAGACCACGGTCTGACCCAGCCAGGTGAAGCGCGGATTGCTATGGGCGGTGCCCGCGAAGGTATCACGGATTTCCATCGGCTCGTCGCCCGGCTGAAAATCCTCGCCCGCTTCCAGCAAGAGCACGCGGTTCCGCGACCGCTCGCTCAGACGGCTCGCAAGAATGCACCCGGCGGTGCCCCCCCCGACGATCACATAATCGAACCGCTGGTCGGCAATAGATGACATGTTAATTTCCCTGGTCCCGTTAAAACGGTGGCGTCGCTATATTCCCTTGTCGCCGACAGTTCGGCAAGGATCGTGCCTCTTTGCGCCTCCCCATTTCTACTGCGACAATGGTTCGACATGGGACAGGGAGGATGTAATGGCTTTACTGCTGAAGGCGGAAGACCTGCAAGGTCTGATCACCGTTCCCCAAGCCATCGCCGCAATTCGGGCGGGATACAAGGACCAGGGCGAAGCGCCGGCTTACAGCGCGCCCCGCGTGCGCATCCAGCATCGGGACCGCAGGGTCAGCGTGCATACCGGCGGTTGTCACAGCCTGCAGGTCGCCGGCGCCTTCATCCATGTCGAGCGCTTCACCTTCGAAGGCGGCGCGCAGCAATATGTCGGCGCCGGCAAGCGGGTCTATGTCGTCTATGACAGCGAAACGGCGGCGCTCAGGACCATCATCGTCGGCTCGCCGCCTTTGTTCGGCTTCGAGCCGCCGGAAGACTGGTACGGGACGGAAACGCCGATCACCAGCGCGGTCGGCACGGCCGAGCTTGCGCGGCCCGACTGCCGGACGCTGGGGCTTTATGGCACCGGGCGTCAGGCGCGGCGCCATCTGATCACCATGTGCGCCATCCGGCCGATCGACAACGTCCGGGTTTACAGCCGAAGTGCCGAGAACCGCGCCACCTTCGTCGCCAGAATGCAGCCGGAGATCGAGGCGGAGATCGTTGCGGTCGACAACCCCGAAGCGGTCGCGCGCGGCGCCGATCTGATCTGCCTCGCCACCGGCAGCAATTTGCCCGTCCTGTTCGGCGAATGGCTCGAGCCCGGCCAGCATGTGACCTCCATCGTCGCCAGCAACAAGGGCGTGCTGGAACAGGGATCGGTCACACGGCCCCGGCGCGAATTCGACGATGCGGTGGTGGCGCGCGCCGACGTGATCATGGCGACGCTCAAGGACCAGGCCATCGTCGACGAACAGGGCGACCTGTTCGAGCCGGTAAGCAACGGTGTCGTTTCGTGGGACGATATGTTCGATATGGGTGAACTGATCGCCGGCAAGGCGACCGGCCGCCAGTCACCGGAGCAGGTCACGCTCTTCAAGCAGAACTCGGATCAGGGCGTCGGCTACATGGCGCTCGCCAAGCTGATCCATGACGAGGCCGCGGCCCGAGGCATCGGCATCGAAATCTGAGGTCTTTCCGCTCACGCGGAATCGCACCGGCCCGCTCCCCCTCCCGGCCACCCATAGGATAATCCCGTGGGGTGGCCGGGAGGGGGAGCGGGCCGGTGCGGACTCAACCGGAAATTACGGCGTGGCGGCGGGCGGGCGGCGATGGTGCGTTGCCTGCTCGTAGGCATAGGCCAGTCGGATCATATTGGCGTCATCATAAGGCCTGCCGAGGAAGGTGATCCCGGTCGGCAGGTTGTCGCTCGTGAACCCGGCCGGCACCACGACGGACGGCACGTAAACCAGAAATGTGTTGATGTGCGGCGCGCCTTTTTGATCGATATAAGGCGGGTTGACGCCGTCCTTGATCAAAGTGGGCGTGTGTTCGACCGCCTTGTGCACGATGGCGTCCAGCCGATGATCCGCCATAACGCTAAGAAAGCGTATCATCAGCG
>JAZFSB010000086.1:0-2509 GCA_036445935.1 Alphaproteobacteria bacterium
GGACCCTCTCCCTTGCGGGAGAGGGTGGCGCGCGGAGCGCGCCGGGTGAGGGGTCGGCCGGGGGCCAAGCGGTAAAAGAGTCATTTGACGCGCTAACGCGCATACCCCCCTCCCTGACCTCCCCCGCAAGGGGGGAGGGGGACTCTTTCGGTTCATTCAAACCAGTAGGCATTAACCTATGGGTGGCCCGGGAGCGGGCCGGTGCGATTCCGCGTAAGCGGAATTTACCTAGACGTCGTCACCGCGCAGATTGGTGACGCGGTCGATATGCACCATGACGGCATGGCCGGTCTTGTCGGCATCGGCCTTGCGTTCGCCTTCGGGCATGGTGTCGTAGACCTTATCCCGCACCGCGTCGTCGGTAACCTTGCTGGCCGTGCCGTAGAGGCGAATTGCGGCGCCGCGCGGCAGATGTTCGGCCTGTCCCGGGTTGCGGTAATAGATGGCCACGCGCGGATTGTTGCTGATGTTTGTCGAGGCGCCGCGATGCGAGCGCTCCCAATAGGCGACATTATCGCCGTCATAAACCACGATGCTGCCCTTGGGGCTGATTTGGGGCTGCCCGTCGGCGGATACCGTGCCCAGAAGGCAGGGCGTTCCGTCGGCGAGCGCGCTCTCAAGCGGTCCTTTGTAGTCGTCCTTGATGGTAGCCATTGCAGTCTCCTTGTGTGTTTGGCCTATGCCTTGGCGGCTGTGGCCTGGGCCTTGTCGAGTATGTCTTGCGGAGTTTCGGTGACGATTTCGGCATAGGTAGGCACGAACCGGCCGCCTTCGAGCAGTCTCACGAATTCCGGCGCCATGCCGACCATCTGCTGGCGGATTTCCTTGTGAATCTCGATATCGCGCCATTCGCCGATCAAATAGAAATGGTCTTCGTCATCGACGTCGCGGCACAGCACCCCGTCCTTCACCTGGGCCGGGGATTTGTGCATCGGGTTCTCGTCGGAATAGTCGAACTCGTTGAACAGATCGATGAATTCGTTGCCGTTCCCCGGCGTTACCCGGAAATCATAGACGTGGAAGAAGTTGCCCTTCTTCGCCAGCGGTTCCATTGCCATGATCGCTCTCCCCGTGTGCGGTCGTTTTGTTCCTCGGTATAATGCTCTACCCTTGCGCCATTGTCCCGCCCGTTGGCGGTAATATCCGCGTGAGCGGAGGAGTTCGCGATGACCATGACTATCAACCGACTTTCGGACGCGCTCGGCGCCGAGGTGACGGGTGTCACGCTTGTCCCCGACCTTGACGACGCGGTGATCCGGCAAATAGAGGCTGCTTTATGTGAGCACCTGGTGCTGGTGTTCCGCGATCAGACCCTGGCGCCGGTCGAGCAGGTCGCCTTCGCCCAGCGCTTTGGCGAGCTGGTGGTGCGGGTTTCCGGCGAGTTTCTGCATCCCGAACATCCCGAGGTGCTGATGCTGTCGAACCGCATGGTCGATGGCAAATATACCGGGGCCACGGCGGCCTATGCGGGCGAGGTCTGGCATACCGATCTGACCTATGCCGCGCGTCCCAGCATGGGGTCCATGCTGCATGCGCTCGAGGTCGCCGATGAAGGCGGCGATACGGCCTGGGCCAACATGTATATGGCTTATGAAACCCTAACTGATGAGACCAAGCGGCGGATAGAGGGGCTGCGCGCGGTCCATGTGCGCGACCGGCGGAGCAATCCAAGGGCGCTGCCGTCGGACCAGTTCGACCGCGATGTCGATGCGTATTACAGCATCAAGGTGCCGGATTCGTTGCATCCCATGGTGCGCACCCACCCCGTCACCGGGCTCAAGGCGCTGTTCGTTTCGCCGCGCTTCGTGGTTTCCATCGATGGCATGGACGATGCAGAAGCCCAGCCACTGCTCGATGAGCTGTTCGCCCATCAGATCCGGCCCGACTTTATCTATCGCCATAAATGGCGCCTGGGCGACCTGGTGTTCTGGGACAATCGCGCCACGATCCATCTTGCCTGCGGCGGTATCAAGGCGCCGGGCATCCGTTCGCTGCACCGGACCTCGATCGCCGGCGGCGTGCCGGCATGACCGTCATGAAAAATTTCGAAAATGGCGGGTACCGCTGGCCGGACGAGGGACTGACCCACATTCCCGACTGGATCTATACGTCGGAAGACATCTATGCGCGCGAGCGCGAGCGCATTTTCCTGGGCGAAACCTGGAACTTCGTCGCGCTCGAGGCCGAGCTGCCCGAGCGGGCCAGCTTCAAGCGCTCCTATGTCGGCGATGTGCCGGTGATCGTGACCCGTGACCAGGATGGAAAATTCCATGTCTTCGAGAATCGCTGCGCCCATCGCGGGCTGGAGTTCTGCCGCGCGCCGAAAGGGGCCGCGAACGAATTCATCTGCCCCTATCACCAGTGGACATACGATCTTTCCGGCCGGCTGATCGCGGTGCCGTTCCGCCGGGGCGATCGCGGCAAGGGCGGCATGCCGGCGGATTTCGACATGAGCGACCACGGCACCAGGCGGCTGCGAGTCGAGGCGCGGGGCGGCGTCGTGTTCGCC
>JAZFSB010000087.1:0-7917 GCA_036445935.1 Alphaproteobacteria bacterium
TCGACGTCGATGACGGGCTGATCGTTTCGCGCGACACCAACGAAACCACGACCTACTGGGACCTGATGGGCGGCGGCGCCTTCGGCATCGACATCGATCCCGACATCGCCGGCAAGCCGCCGGCGGACTACACCCGGCTCGGCAAGCCCGCGGCCGCGCGCGGCATGGACCGGATTGTCGGCGGCACGATGCGCTTTATCCACGACATGGTGGAGCCCGGCATGCTGCATGCCCGTCTGGTCCGCCCGCCACATTACAATGCACGGATGCGTGGCCTCGACGAAGCCGTGGTTAAACGGCTTTCCGATGACGGATTGCACGTGGTGCGCGACGGCAGCTTCCTCGCCATTGCCGGAGAATCCGAATACGCCACGGTCGCCGGGGCCGAGCGGCTGGCGGCCACAGCCGACTGGGACGCCGGGCCGGGGCTCGAGGAAGAGGACATCTTCGAGCGCCTGCTTGCCCGGGAGAGGATCAGCCTGCCGGTGGTCGATGGCGTGCCGCGCAAGGAGCCGGTGCCGCCGCTTAAAGCCCCGCCGGCGGGCGCCGCCGCGACGCTCAACGCGCGCTATTGCCGCCCCTATCACATGCACGGCTCGATCGGGCCGTCGGCGGCGATGGCGCACTATGACGACGACGCGCTCACCATCTGGAGCCATAGCCAGGGTATCTACCTGCTGCGCGCGGCCCTGTCGGATGCGCTGGACATCGAACCCGACAGACTCACTATCAAGCACATGCCGGGCGCGGGCTGTTACGGCCATAACGGCGCCGACGACGTGGCGCTCGACGCCGCCCTGATCGCGCGTGCCCTGCCGGGCCGGCACATACTGGCGAAATGGACCCGCGAGGACGAGCATTGCTGGGAGCCCTACGGCCCCGGCATGGTGATGGAACTGCGCGCCAGCCTGGACGAAGCCGGCAAGGTCATCGACTGGTCGCACGAAACCTACAGCGACACCCATGTCCAGCGCCCCAGGGCCGGCCCCAACAAGGCCGGCGCGGCGAAGCTGCTGGCGATGCGCTTCACCGACCCGCCGATGGACCCGCAGCCGGCGCAGCCCAGCATGGGCGCGCATGCCGGCATTCACCGCAATCTCGACCCGCTGTACGATTTCCCGTCAAAGCGGCTGGTCAAGAACCTGGTGCGGGACATGCCGCTGCGCACCTCGTCGCTCAGGACGCTCGGCGCCTACGCCAACGTGTTCGCGATCGAATCCTTCATGGATGAGCTGGCCGCCGAGGCTGGCATCGACCCGGTCAAATTCCGCCTCGGCTACCTCGCCGACGAGCGCGCGCGCGACGTTGTGAAGGCAGTTGCATCGAAACTATGGGCCGGGACGGAGAAGCCCGCGGGTGTCGGGCGCGGCATCGCGTTCGCGCGCTACAAGAACGTCAAGACATATGCGGCGGTGGGCATCGAGCTCGAAGTGACGGATGCCGCCGAGGTACGGCTGCTGCGCGCCGTCGCCGCCGCCGACGCGGGCCAGATCGCCGATGCCGACGGGCTTTCCGCCCAGCTCGAAGGCGGGCTGTTGCAAGCGGCAAGCTGGACGCTCTACGAACAGGTGACGTTCGACCGCGACGGCATCACCAGCCGCGACTGGGACAGCTATCCGGTGCTGCGCTTCGACAACATCCCGGAAATCGAGACCGTTCTGATCAACCGGCCCGGCGCGCCGTTCCTCGGCGCGGGCGAAGCCACCGCCGGGCCGACCGCGGCCGCCATCGCCAATGCTATCGCCGACGCGACCGGCCTCAGACTACGCCGCCTGCCCTTTACCCCAGACGCCATCCGGGCGGCGGCAATGGAGGAGGAGACCTAGATGGACCGCAAGTTTCGAGTCAATTTACCGCCGGACCCCAACCCGCGCCGGCCAAAATTCACACCGCCACCGGGCACCTGCGACACACATTTCCACGTGTTCGGCCCGCCGCATTTGTTCGCCTTCGTGGAACAGCGCATCTACACCCCGCCGGCCGCCCCGATCGAGCATTTCCTGATGATGGCCGATATTGTCGGCATCGAGCGCGGCATCCTCGTCGTGCCCAACGTGCACGGGTTCGAAAACGACGTTCTGTTCGACGCGATGGAAAAATCCAACGGGCGGCTGCGCGGCATGATCCGCGCCAACCCGGAACTGAGCGCGGCGGATTACCGCACGCTGCACGGCAAAGGCGTGCGCGGCATCCGGTTCAATTTCGCCCGCCATCTGAACGGAACCGTCGACACGGATAATTTCCGCGCCATCGTCGACCGGGTCGCCCCGCTCGGCTGGCCGGTCGATCTGCATATCGATGCCGATTTGATCATCGACTACGCCGACCTGATCCGCCAGACGCCGGCGCCAATCGTGATCGACCATTTCGGCCGGATCGACGGGACGGCGGGACTGGAACAGCCGGCCTTCCAGGCCCTGCTCGACCTGCTTGGCGAAGACCATGTCTGGGTCAAGATCAGCGGCGCGGATCGTCTGGTCCAGCGCGGCGCGGCTTACGAGGATGCGGCGCCATTCGCCCACGCGCTGATCGCCCGCGCGCCGGACCGCATCATCTGGGGCACCGACTGGCCACATTCCAACTACTACCAGTCAGGCAATATCCCCAACGATGGCATGCTGATGGACTTGATGGCCGATTTCGCCCCCGACGAGGCGACCCGCAACCGCATCCTGAGCGACAACCCGGGGCGTCTGTTCTGGTTCGATTAGCGCATTTTCCGTTTAGTTCGCTCCAGCCCGTTAGGACTCAGTCGAGCGGCGCGCCCAGGGTGGTGCAGCGGCGCAGCATCCGGGTCTGGTCGTCGGGCCAGTCGGTGCGCGCATGCAGGCAGGCCAGATTGTCCCACATCAACAGATCGCCCGGCTGCCACACATGTTCGTAGACGTTCGCGGGGTTCTCGGTGATGTCGAACAATTGCGCCAGGATCAATTCGCTTTCGGCCCTGTCCATGCCTTCGATCCACATGGTGTTCAGCCGCGAGACATAGAGCGCCTTGCGCCCCGATCCGGGATTGGTGACGAAGATCGGCTGGCTATAGTGAAAGATGTTGTCGAGGTTGATGTCCAGATCAAGCCGCGCCGAGGCAGCATAATCATAGCCCTGCATGACCTTGGCGCCGTCGAGCCTGCGCTTCAGATCCTCCGGAATTTTGTCATAGGCGGTGTAGAGGCTTGCATACTTGGTATGGCCACCTTCGGACGGGATCTCAATGCCATAGAGAAACGACGCCCGGTGCGGACATTGGTGATAGCACTTGTCGGAATGGTACCACATCTCGCCATGGCCCAGCCCGCCGAGCGGATTGCCATCCACGTCTTTCTCATCGCTGATCGGCATCAGGTTGGTCCAATCAGGCGAGTCGGCCCGGCTGGCGCCGGCCTTCGGCTTATGGCGTTCGGCGATGGTGCCGAAATGGTCGGCGAAACGCAGCTGATCCTCGCCGGAAATGTCCTGCCCCCGAAACAGCAGGACCGCGTGATCGTACCAGGCCTGCCTGATGGTCTCGATGGTGGCAGCGTCCAGATCCTTGCTCAGATCGACGCCGCCGATTTCGGCCCCTATTTCGCTATGCAATGGGGTTACGGTGATGTTGCCGGTATCTTTCAGTCTTGTTGCCATCATCATCCTCCGGGGCTGAACACAACAAATAACCCTTTAAGTTCTAATGTTATCTTATCCAAATTCCGCTCCCGACGCAAACCGGCGGATTCGGACATTTCGCCGCGGTTTCCTATAAACACCGCTTTCGCTACCATTGTTTTAACAACTCGGCTCAATAGACGGAGACAGCCATGAGCGGGACGACGATGCGCATTGCTCGCCAACCAGCGGTTCCAGGACAAAAGGTCGCTGATCCCGCCGATTGGACAGGGGCGGAACTAGTGCATTCCGATGAATGGATCCACCGCCTTTCAGACGCCGAGATAGCGGATATCGACGCGGCTGTCCGGGGGGTTGAGGCACGCGGGCTCGATATCCTGGAAATTACGCGCGAGACCTTTCCGCTGCCGGTGTTCGGGCCTGCCCTCGCGGAAATTCGAGACCAGTTGCTGAACGGGCTCGGTTTTACGCTTATCCGGGGCTTCCCGATCGAACGCTACAATCGCGCCCAGGCCGCGGCGGCCTTCTTCGGCCTCGGTTGCTATCTGGGACGCGCGGTGTCGCAAAACGCCAAGGGGCACCTGCTTGGCCATGTCAAAAAACTTACCGACATTGATTACAACGTGGATCCGAACGAGCGCGGCTACCGCACCAATGTAGACCAGCGGTTTCACGCCGATTCATGCGACATCGTCGGATTGATGTGCCTGCAGACCCCGCAATCCGGCGGTCTCAGCAGTGTCGCGAGCACTGTGGCGGTGCATAACGAGATGGTGGCGCGGCGGCCCGACCTTGCCCGCGTGCTGGCCGGCCCGATCTTCTGGGACCGGCGTGGCGAGGTGCCGGAAGGCAAGGACCCCTGGTACACCCTGCCGGTATTCAACTATCAAGACGGCTGGTTCAGTTGCCGCTACGCCCGGCAATATATCGATTCCACCCAGCGCTTCGAGCAGGTACCGCGAATGACGCCCGAGCAGACCGAAGCGCTCGATATGATGGATTCGCTGCTTGCCGAGTTGCACATGAAAATGCAATTCGAAATTGGCGATATCCAGTTTCTTTTCAATCACGTCACCCTGCATGGGCGTACCGCCTTCGATGACTGGCCCGAGCCGGAGCGCAAACGCCACCTGTTCCGCCTGTGGCTTACCATCGACGGCGAGCGCCCCATCCCGCCAGTGCTGGCGGAACGCACCCAGGGCGGCATCATAACCAGCGAAACACGCCTGAAGGCGCCGCTCGAGGCGGAATAGCAGGCGTCCGCAGGCGAGGTAGATCCCATGTCCACCACCCATCCGAAAACTGCCGCCGAAGAGTCGACGGGACGGCGCAACTTCAAGCTCGACGCCGACCTTCGTGGTTATCTGGAAACCAATGCGGATGTCGTTACCGTAATCCGCAAGCCGGTGTCGGAAAAACATGTCGGCGCGCTGTCCGCGAAAAGCGAACGCCCGATCCTGTTCGAAAACATCATCGAGCATCCTGGTTTCCGGGCCCTCGATATCCTGCTGAAGCATCGCGACCTGCAAGCTCGTGCGCTCGGCGTTCCCGAAGACGACTATCTCAAGACGCTCGCCTACCGCCTGCGCCAACCGCCGCGCGGCTTCAGCCGCGTCAAGACCGGCCCGGTCAGGGAAGTGGTGATCACCGGCGACGATGTTGACCTGACGAAGCTGCCAATCCTGAAGCACTCCGCCGGCAATGCGCCCGCGCTCGGCACCATGGTCTTCATGCGCGACCCCGATACCGGCTTTCACAACACCATGCATTGCTACACCACGATCACCGGGCGCAATAGCGGAACCGGGTTGTTTCTCACGCCGCACTGTTTGCAGATTCTCCAGAAGTGGCTGGACCGTGGCGAAAAAGAGATGCCCATCGCCTATGTCATCGGCGTGCCGCCGGCCTGCGAGATCATGGCCAATTTCTCCGGACTCCACATGGATATCTGGGGCGAGGCGGACATGTTCGGCACCATCCTGGATCAGGATTTCGAGACCGTGCGGTGCGAGACCATCGATCTTGAGGTCCCGGCGCATGCCGAAATGGTGCTGGAGGGCGTGGTCAGGCTGGATCAGAAGGAACTACAGAGTGGCGGGCCGACGCCGCTGATGTACCGCATACCGCGCGAAAGCCTGCAACCGGTGATCAATTTCACCGCGATTACCATGCGCAAGGATCGCCCGATTTACCGAAACTACCAGACCACGCCGGAAACCGACCACCAGGTCATCCCCCGGCTCTGTCACGAAGCGGTGCTTTACAACCGGCTGACCGAGATGGGGGTGCCGGTAAAAGACATCCGCTTCCCGACCTTCGGTGGCGCCATGTCCTGCATCCTGCAGCTTGCCGAGGTACCGCGCGACGGCGTGATCAACGACGCCTTGATGATGATGATGAGCTGCCCGTGGAACAACGCGAAGATGTCGGTTGCGATCAGCGCCGACACGGATATCAGCAGCGCCGCCGCCGTTTATCATGCGATGGCGACGCGCTGCGACCCGGCGCGCGACATGTTCGTCGTCGAGGGCACGCGCGGCTCGATGTGGGACCCGTCCGCGGCGCCTATCCCCGACGACCCGTCGAAACACCGGGTGGTCGGCAAGGTCGGCATCGACGCGACGGTAAAGTCCCGCCACGATGCGCTGGATTTCGAACTTGCCTGGCCTGATGGCTGGGACGAGGTGCGCCTCGAGGATTATCTGGATTAAGCATCAACAAGCGAGGCAGTAATGGCCGATCTCAGGCTCACGCTCGGCTGCGGACCGAACGACCGGACCGAGGCACTGGAAAAGGGCGAGATCAAGCCCGACGGCATCGATCTTGGAATCACGACCGTTCGGGGCGCGCGCGACCTGTTCGACCGGTTTATCTTCAAAGGCGATTTCGATGCGTCGGAATACGGATTTTACCACCTCATCGAAGACGTCGCCGCGGGCAAGGACGAGTTCGTGGGGCTGCCGATATTTCCCTCGAAATCGTTCCGCCACCGTTGCGTCGTCATCAACCGGCGCTCGGGCATCAAGACGCCCAAGGACCTTGAGGGCAAGACCATCGGCACCCCGTTGTGGAGCCAGACGGCCGCGGTCTGGATCCGCGGCCACCTGCAACATGATTATGGCGTCGATCTGTCGACCCTGCGCTGGGTGCAGGGCGCCGTGGAGCGTACGGGGAGCCACGGTACGCCGGGCCTGCCCGATCTGCCGACCCCAATCGACATTCGCAACGCGCCGCCGGACAGATCGCTCAACGATATGCTGGTCGCCGGTGAGATCGATGCGGTTATGGGCCTGCCGATCCCCCGATCGTTGGGGGCCGACCCGAATATTGCGCGCCTTTTTTCCGACAGCCGCGCGGTCGAGCGGGATTATTTTCAGCGGACCGGCATTCACCCGATCATGCATTGCATCGCCATCCGCCGATCCGTCTACGAACAGAATCCCTGGATCGCACAGAGCCTTTATGACGCCTTCTGCGAGGCAAAGCGTTGGGGGCTCGAGATGATGCGGTTCGGCGACGTGCAGCGCTACATGCTGCCCTGGCTGTATGGCGACCTTGACGAAATCGATGAATTATTTGGCGGCGATCCGTGGCCCTACGGCGTCAACGCCAATCGGGCGGCGATAGAAGCCCTGATCCGTTTCATGGCGGAACAAGGCATGATCGCGCGCGAGATGGCGGCCGAAGACCTCTTCGCGCCGATCAATGAGACACGCAGATAAGGCGACTTAAAGGGGCACAGGGCATGAAATACCGGCGGTTTGGGCGGACGGGGCTGGAGGTGTCCGAGCTTGGGTTTGGTGGCGGGCGGTCGGGCGGAATCCTGATCGACGCGGATGATGACACGCGCCGCGCCGCGGTACGCCGGTCGCTTGATCTTGGCGTCAACTGGTTCGACACGGCGCCGCAATATGGCGACGGCAAGTCCGAAGAGGCGCTCGGCTGGCTATTGGAAGAGATCGAGGAAACGCCATTCGTTTCGACCAAGGTGCGGGTCGACCTGACCCAGCCCGATCTCGCCGGTCAGGTCGAGCGCAGCCTGGATCAAAGCCTCAAACGGCTCAGGCGGGACTCGGTCGATCTGCTGCAGATCCACAGCCCGATCACGCCGGAGGCCACGGCCCGCACCATCACGCCGGGCGATGTGCTGGACAAAGGCGGCGTCGCCGACGGGATGGAGCGGCTGCGCGATGCAGGCCGGGCGCGGTTCCTCGGCCTCACCGTGCTGGGCGACCGCGCGGCAACGCGATGCGTGATCGAAAGCGGCCGGTTCGATTCAGCCCAGGTCTATTACAACCTGATCGCGCCGTCGGC
>JAZFSB010000088.1:0-10798 GCA_036445935.1 Alphaproteobacteria bacterium
TGGTCAAGAGTCCTATCAAGCGCCGCCTACTGACTGGCGGCGATGCTTTTTCGGCGCGGATAGATGGCCTTGAGGTTTGACGTGTTAGTATCAACAGCGACGATGTCGAGCACTTTGGTCAGAAGGGTACCGCGCGGCACCGCGAAGGAGGATGGGCCCGAAGACTGGCCCGAGACGCTGACGAAGATTGTCTCGCCCACCATGTCCGATTGAAACACCAGCGTGTCGCCGTCATTAAGTTGCGAGCCGCGGAACTGGTCGATGGTGATGTAGGCATTATAGGGGCGGCCGGCGCGTACGACGCGGACCTGTACGTGGCTGACGTCGGGCATGGGCTTGGCCATACCGATTACTGTCTGGCCGGTTGAGCCCTTGGTGCTGATCTCGAAGATGTAGCCGTTGCGCACACTGCCGCCGGCGGTGATGGTCGAGCGCAGCGGACCGACGATGATGGTGTCGTTACTGCGCAGCTGGGGCGTTGGCAATTCACCACGCAGCAGAAATCTGTATAGATCGACGCGCGCGATTTCGCCGCCGCCGCGCAGCACCCTGATGTCGCGGAACGACCCCCGCTTGAGATCGATGCCGCCGGACTGGCCGATATAATAGAGTAGCGAATCGGTGCGCTCGCCGGCGTAGCGTCCAGGCTTTACCACGGCCCCCGTCACGTAGACTCCGATTGGCTGTGTGTTGAGCAGGTTGGTGTAGACCTGCACCTTGCTGGTGAAGACGGTCGCCATCGCGGTGACGATGCGGCTGTTGAGCATATTCTGCTTTAGACCCGCGACCATGATCGGCCCCACCTCGGGGATAAACAGGTTGCCCTGCAGGTCGACGGTCAGAATGTATTCCGCGACCTTGGCGCCCCAGATCTGCAAGGCGATCTTATCGCCGGGTGAAATGACATAGGTCGGGTTCACACCGCGCGCGCGCGCGACCGCTGCCGTGCCCCGGAACAGTTCCCAGCCGAACGGTTTGGCCTGCTTTTGGACATTGTCCGGCACCCGGTCAGTGATCCGGACGGCGGGTTCCTGGCGTGGGTTGAGAATCACCTCGCCGCCCCTTGGCTGGACGACTTCGCTAGGTGGCGGGATAATTGCCGGGGTAGATGGCTTCAGCAGCGGGCCCCGTAGCGGCTGGGTTGGCTCGGGTCTGGTGGGCTCGGGCTGGAACAGGCCGGGCAGTTGGGCGCTGGCGCCGGACACGCCCAGCGTCACGCAGGCCAGGAGGGCGACAACGAACCATCTCAAGGCAGATAAATTACGCACGGGTGCAAAGCTCTTCTTGCTGAATGTCAGGGAAAGTCTGCTGCATCGTAAATCGGTGGAAAACATGACACAATCAACGCCAAAATTCATCGCCTAACTGATCGGCGGAATTGCCTGGTTGAAAGGACGGTTGGGAATGTTTAACAGAGTCCCGTCGATCGTGTTCAGCAAAACACGGTTGTGGCGTATCGTTCAGTGAAACAGAGGTGGCCCGTGTCGTTCCGTCCGCTTGCTTCGTTGTCATGCTGTCTCGTCGCCCTGGCGCTGTTTGGCTGTCAGGCGCCGCCGCCCGCCGATCCACCGGCCCTGGCGGCGCGCGCCATCGCGCCGGCCGCCGGCCGCGCGGCCTCCGGTTCCGCCGCGCTTGCCTTTGTCGCCGCCGCGCGGCCCGGCCAGCGCAAGACAGTTTCCGATCCCGCCTTCGGGGGCACGGTCCTGGTTGAAATCGAAGCACAGTACCATTCCGCCAGTAATCTCATCTGCCGGCGATTCGCCATCAGCCGCATGATTTCGCCGGTCCGCCGCCAGACCAAATTCGCCTGTTTCACCAATGCCGGGCTGGAGCTGGTCGATATTTATTAGTGGGCTAATGCGAGACATTTGGGCGGGGATGAACATGATACGGGTCGATAAGTGAGCGCACTTGCCATTATTGGGTATGCCTGCCGTTTTCCCGGCGGCGCGGACACGCCCGACAAGTACTGGGAATTGCTGGCCGCCGGTCGTGACGCGGTAAGCGAAATTCCGGACGAGCGCTGGGACAAGGCGAATTTTCAGCATCCCGACCCGCGCGAGCCGGGGCGCGCCTATACGTTCCGCGCCGGCGTGCTCGACGATGTCGCGGGCTTCGACTTCGGCTTCTTCAACATCTCCCCGCGCGAGGCGGAACAGATGGACCCGCAGCAACGTCTGCTGCTGGAGCTTACCTATGAAGCGCTGGAGCGTGGCGGGGTGGTACCCGGCAATCTCGCCGGGGCGAACTGCTCGGTTCATGTCGGCATTTCATCGACCGATTATGCCGATATCCGCCAGGGCGACCCGACTACCGCCAACGCCTATTTCATGACCGGCTCGACCTTGTCGGTCGCGGCCAACCGGATTTCCTACCTGCTCGATTTGCGCGGCCCCTCGGTCGCGATCGATACCGCGTGTTCATCGGCGCTGTTCGCGCTCGACGATGCGTGGCGGTCGATCAGGGAAGGCCGTGCCGATATGGCGATTGTCGGTGCGGTCAGTCTGCTGCTCAGCCCGTACCCGTTCATCGGATTTTCCAAGGCCACCATGCTGTCGCCCTATGGCCAGTGCCGCGCCTTCGATGAAACCGCGGACGGCTATGTGCGCGGCGAAGGCGGCGGGGTGATGGTGGTCAAGAAGCTGGCCGACGCGGAACGAGACGGCGATCCCATCTTCGCCGTGTTGCGCGGCATCGCGACCAACAACGACGGGCGCACCATGGGTATCGCGCAGCCGTCCGCGGTCGCCCAGGAAAAACTGCTGCGCGAGGTCTATCGCGCCGCGCGGATTAAATTGCGCGATGTCGCTTATATCGAGGCACACGGCACCGGCACGTCGGTCGGCGACCCGATCGAAGCGACATCTGTTGGGCGCGCCATAGCCAAGCGCCGGCCCCGTAAGATGCCGCTCTATATCGGGTCGGCGAAGACCAATATCGGTCATTTGGAACCAGCTTCGGGCATGGCGGGGCTGATCAAGGCGATCGAGGTGCTGCGCCACAACACCATACCGCCGTCGTTGCATGCCGACCGACTGAACCCAGAGATCGATTTCAACGCGCTCAACCTGCGTGTAGCGAGCCAAACAATGGAACTGCCCGCATCCGAGGGCGCGCCGATCGTGGGAGTCAATTCCTTCGGCTTCGGCGGTACTAACGCACACGCCATTCTGCAGGCCTGGCGGCCGGCCAAATCGCGAACGCCGCCACTGCCGGAAGATGTCGCGCCATTGTTTTTGTCGGCGCGGTCCGAACCGGCGCTGCGCGCCATCGCCGTGGGCGTCGCCGACCATATGCGGCTTCATCCAAAAACCCCGGCGCGCGACGTCGCGGCGACGCTGGCGCGCCATCGCACGGAACACGACCATCGGCTGGTGGCACGTGGTATGGACCGCGACGATCTGCTTGCCAGGCTGGACGGCTTCGCCGCCACCGCCGGGCCGGTCGGTGGCAAGGCGGATTTCTCCGGCGGCAAGGTGGCCTTCGTGTTTTCCGGCAATGGCGCACAATGGCTTGGCATGGGGCTCAAGCTGCTCGACGGCGATGCGGTGTTCCGCGCCACTATCGAGGCGATCGACGCACTGACCCGCGCCAAGGCCGGCCTGTCCGTGATCGATGAGCTCAAGGCCACGGAAGCGGAGTCGCGTTTCCGCGAAGCGCCGGTAATCCAGCCCTTGATTTTCGCGGTCCAGGCCGCCATCGCCGACGCGCTGATCGCGCGCGGTCTGGTGCCTGATGCGGTGGTTGGCCACAGCGTCGGTGAGCTCGCCGCCGCCTATGTCGCGGGCGCGTTGACCCTGGAGCAGGCGGTCGAGGTTATTGTCCGACGCAGCGTGGTGCAGGAGAGGACGCGTTTCATGGGCCGCATGGCCGCCGCCGAGATCGATGAAGCGCGCGCGCGCGAACTGATCGCGCCGTTTGACGGGCGTATCGAGCTTGCCGCCATCAACGCGCCGGGCTCGGTCACCCTGACCGGCGAGGAAGCCGCCTTGGTGGAGTTGGGCGCGCAGTTGCCCGGCCGGCGGACATCCTACAACCTGCTCGATTTCGACTACCCGTTCCACAGTCATCATCTCGACCCGTACCGGGACGAGGTGATCGGAAGCCTCGCGGGGCTTGCTCCCTCGACGGGGACTGCCGCCTTCTATTCCACCGTCGCCGGTACGCCTCTCGATGGCGATGCGCTCGATGCCGCCTACTGGTGGGACAACATGCGCAGCCCGGTTCAATTCGCCAATGCCATTGCCGCCATGGCTGGTGACGGTTGCGCGTTGTTCGTCGAAATTTCGTCACACGCCATCATGCAGGCCTATGTGCGGCGCAACCTGCGTGCCTGCGATGGGCATGGCCGACCGTTGCCGACGCTGAGGCGCGACCGTGACGGACCAGATGCGCTCAACGTAGCCGCCGATGCCGCCTGGGAGGCGGGCGCGCAACTCGATTTAGAGCAGCTGTTTCCCGATCCTGGGCCACTGGTCGCACTGCCGACCTATCCGTGGCAGCGCGAACACTGCTGGATCGAGCCGAGTCCGGACGCATCGGGCCAGATTTATATGCGCACCGAAGGCGCCATGCTGGGCAGCCGGCTCACCGGCGACCTCACCCTGTGGCAGGGGCAGCTTGACGAAGCCCTGCACCCGTTCCTGGCCGATCACGTGATCGGCGGCACCGTTCTGCTTCCGGCCACGGGATTCGTCGAGCTTGCGGTCGAAGCGGTAGTCGCGGCCCGCGGCGACGCGCCGGTGGTGATCGAGGATCTGGAAATTCGCCAACCCATGGTGCTCGACCCCGCGCGCCGCAAGCTGGTGCGCATCACGCTCACCGATGATGGCGCGATCGACATCGCTGGCCGCGCGCGGCTGACCGACGAGGGCTGGACGCCGTACGCCGTTGCCCGTTCTTCGGCAAATGCCGCCAGCCCGGCATCGATCACCTTGCCCGACCTGACCGATACACCACGCACCGTGTGGCGCGCCGATGATCATTACGCGTTCGCGGCCCGGCTCGGGCTTAACTATGGACCGGCGTTCCGCACGGTACGGAGGGTCGAGGTCCATGCCGACGACATCGCACGGGTCGAACTGAGCCTGCCGGACGAGCTCAGCGACGATGCCGGGCGTTTCGCGCTGCATCCCGCCCTGTTTGATGGCTGCCTGCAGGGGCTGTTCGGTCTGTTGCGCGATACTGCCGGCGACGGCGCTCCGCGCGCCTATCTGCCGACCCGGATTGAGCGTCTGTCGGTGTCGCGACCGGGCGCTTTGCCCGCGTCATGCTTTATCCGGCTGGTCCAGGCGTCGGAGACCGGGCTGGTCGCCGATTTCGTGATGCGTGACGAAGATGACACGATCATCGCCGAAGCGCGCGGCTTCCGCTTTCAGCGCGCCCATGCGCTCGGTCGCGAGGCCGGAGGCGTATATGGGTTCGAGACGGTGCCGCTGGCGCCGCTGGCGGCAAGCCATGCCGGCGCGGCCCCCCAGCTCCCGCCGGTCGCAACCGACGATTCCGATCTGGGCCCGGCGCTCGATGAATTGGCCGCCGGGTTCGCGGCCGCGGCGCTCGGCCGCATTCAGCTCGGTGGGGGAGATGGCGGCGGTGGCGCCGATGCCACCCGGCTGCCGCTGCTGGAACATTGTCTGGCCCTTGCGGTCGAGGCCGGCGCGCTTGATCCCGATGATCCCGCCAGCGCGGTCGCCACCGGCATCGATCCGCTGGCGCACTGGCGCGGGTTTCTCGCTGGCCGGCCCGATGCGCTGGCCGAGGCCACGCTGATTGGCCGTGCCGGGCTGCATCTGACCGACATTTTGCGTGGTGGCGACGCGGCCGCGCTGCTTCCCTCCGCCGCCACGCTGGAGCTGCTGCATAGCTGCGCGCCCAGCGCGGCGTCTTCATGCGAGGCGATCTGTCAGGCCGTGCTGGCAGCGGTTGGCGATGCCCCGCCACATCGCCGTCTGCGCATCGTAGAGCTGGGGGGCACTCTGCTGGCGCCACGGCTGATGCGCGCCCTGCCACGCGACCGCGTCACTTACGCGGTGGCCGAATTCACCGATGCGCCACAGGCGCTGGTCGATGTAGCACTGCCGGTTGATCCCGACATCGAACGCCGGACCATCGATCCCGATCATCCGCTTGGCCCGGATAATGGCTGGCCCGAGGGCAGTATCGATTTGATTATTGGCGTGCAGGGACTGGGAACGCCGCCGCTGGATGCGCGCAACGCCCCCATTTTGCGGGAGCTGCTGGCGTCCGATGGCGCGCTGCTGCTGGCCGCGCCGCGCCCGGCAAGCTGGCTGGATCTGGCATTTGGCGCCTTCGCCGGCTGGTGGCGCAACAACGGGGACGACGCGCGCTCGCGTCTCAGGACCAGTGACGAATGGCGCGAGATGCTCGACGCGGCCGGGTTCGAGGGCGCGGAAATTACGCGAGCCGGCGGATTCCATGCGATGGCCGCGCGAGCCCCGGAACAAGCGGCGCCGGTTCGGACCAGTGACGCAAGTGTGTTGTTGCTATGCGATGCGGAAGCGACCGGCGGCGAAGCCATCACCGACCAGTTGACGATGGCCTTGCGCGGACACAACGCCTCGGTATCGCTTGCCCGGCCGGAAGAGCTCGAGCACGAAGCGGACTGGAAACGACTGTGGGCCGCGCGCGCAGACGCTGGCGACACGCCCGATCAGGTGGTGTATCTGCGCGGCAGTGACGCGGCGGCGATGGATGCCGACGCCATGCTGCGCCATGCCGAGGCATCCTGCGGCGGGGCCGCGCTGTTGGCGCGCACGCTGGCGCAAGCGAGCTTCGATAAGACCCCGGCGCTGGTGTTGGTCACCAACCAGGCGGGCGCGCCGGGCCAGGCGCCGTTGCGCGGGCTTGGCCGGGTGATCCAGAACGAATATGCGGAACTCGGCACAAGGCTGATCGAATTGCAGGATGCCGGGGCCGCGCCCGAGACGCTGGCCGGGCCGCTGGCTGACGAAATCCTGTTTGGTGATGACGAGGACGAGGTTCTGCTCGGGCCGGATCGGCGCGAGGGGCTACGGCTGCGGGAACAGGCTGAACCGGGTCCCGGCGTTGGCGCCGGGTCCGGCGCGACATTCCGGACGCTGGGATTTACCCCCGGCAATCTCGAATCTCTCGATTGGATACAAGCGCCCGCGACGCCGCTGCCGTCGGGCGCGGTCGAGATAGCGGTGCGCGCGACCGGGCTCAATTTCCGCGACGTCATGTATGCCATGGGGATGCTGTCGGCGGACATTGTAGAGGGCGGCTTCGCCGGCGCGACGCTGGGGCTCGAAGCGGCCGGCGACATCGTTGCCGTCGCTCCCGACGTAACCGGGTTCAGCCCGGGAGATCGCGTGTTCTGTTTTGGGCCGCAATGTTTCGCCGAGCGGGTCGTGGTCGATACCCGTGCCGTCAGCCGCATTCCCGCCGGCCTGGATTATGCCGCCGCCGCGACCATCGCCACCGTGTTCTTCACCGCCCATTATGCGTTGACCCGTCTGGCCCATCTGGAGCGGGGTGAACGCATCCTGATTCACGGTGCGGCCGGCGGTGTCGGGCTGGCCGCGATCCAGATTGCCCGCCATCTGGGCGCCGAGGTCTACGCCACCGCCGGCACGCCGGAAAAACGCGATTTCGTCCGGCTGATGGGCGTCAAGGAAGCAAACATCTTCAGCTCGCGCGACGGCGATTTCGATGCAAGGCTGATGGATGCGACCGATGGCGAGGGCGTCGACCTGGTGCTCAATTCGCTGTTCGGCGAAGCGATTCGCAAGGGGCTTCGCTGCCTCAGGCCGTTTGGCCGATTCGTTGAACTCGGCAAGCGCGACTTCCAGCTCGACACCAGCGTCGGGCTTCGCCCCTTCCGTGAAAATATCAGCTACTTCGCGGTCGATGCCGACCAGCTCATGGCCGAAAAACCGGCATTGGCGCGCGACCTGCTGGCCGAGCTGGTAACTTTGTTTGAAAGTGGCGCGTTGCAGCCGCTGCCACGCCGAATCTTTGCCCGGGACGAAGTTGTCGCCGCGTTCCGCCACATGCAGCATTCACAGCATATCGGCAAGATCGTCGTCGCCATGCCCGATGAGCCGCCGATGGTTTCGCCGGACGTGGAAACTGGCGAACAGCCATTCCCGGTTACCGCCGACGGCTGCTATCTGATCACGGGTGGGGCGGCCGGCTTTGGGCTGGCCACCGCCGGTTGGCTGGTGGAAAGGGGTGCGCGTGATGTCGTGCTGGCAAGTCGCCGCGGCGCCATCGCCGAGCAGGACAGCAAAGCGTTCGAAGCGATGACCGACGCCGGCGCGCGGATCGATGTCGTCTCCTGCGACGTGACGGACGAGGCCGCGGTATCGGCGCTGTGCGGCCGGCTCGATGCCGAGGGCCGCCCGCTGCGCGGCGTGGTGCATGCCGCCGCCGTGTTCGATGATGCAATCCTGGCGACGATGACAGCTGAACAGCTTCACCGCGTGCTGGCGCCCAAGATCGCCGGCGGCTGGGCATTGCATCGCGCAACCGAGCAGCGCGCGCTCAATTTCTTCATCCTCTATTCCTCGGTCACCACCCTGTTCGGCAATCCCGGCCAGGGCGCCTATGTCGCGGCCAACGCCTACCTCGAGGCGCTGGCCGAACATCGCCGATCGCGCGGGTTGTGCGCGACCGCGATCTGTTGGAGCGCGATCGCGGATGCGGGATATCTGACCCGGGCCGACGATGTGCGCGACGCGATGGAGAAACGCTTCGGCATCACCACGATGAGTGCTGCGCGCGCGCTCGAGGCCCTGCCGGCGCTGGTGGCGCGGGGCGGGTCCGCGGCCACGATCATCGATTTCGATCCGGCGTCGCTGGTCCGGCACCTGCCGGCGGCGGGCTCGGCCAGGTTCCGCGATGTCGCCGGTCGGCGCGGCGCCGCGGGCGAGGCAGAGCGCGAGTATGATTTCGAACGTATTCTGGCCGAAGCTTCGCCCGAGGAAGTCAAACAGCTGCTGGTCGAGCTGCTTACCAGCGAGACCGCGAAGGTGCTGCGTCTTGCGCCAGACCGCATCGATCCACGCAAGTCCATTTTTGATTTAGGAATGGATTCTTTGATGGGACTTGAGCTGATGATGGGACTCGAAGATGCGCTCGGGATCAAGCTGCCCGCGATGTCGCTTGGCGGTGACAGTAGTATTTTGATACTTGCTGAACGAATCTATGGCCTTGTGGCCGGTAAAGGTGTTAGTGATATGAACTCAGTAGTAGAAGATTCGGCGGTGTCCGATCTGCTTGACCGTCACGACGCGACGGTATCGGATCAGGATCTGACGGAAATTGTCGGGGAACTGGACGCTTCCGAATCAAAACAAGCGGTGTGAGAGAGTGACGGCGAAAAAGGGGATGTCGGGTCTTTCACCCGAAGAAAAACGCAAAATTCTCGACCGGTTTCTCGAGAACCAGAAAAGCCAGGAAAATGGGGCCGGCGCCGGCGATGCCGACGCGCCTCGACTCACGCGTCAGCCAACCGACCAGATCCCGGAAAGCTATTATCGTTTCGACAGTTTTTCCGCCTACCGGCAGATTCAGCTTCACCGGCTGATGGGCGATCGGGCGGAGATCGCCTCGCCATTCTTCAAGGTCCATGACGGCACCGCCGCTGATACCACGGTGATCGATGGCCGTACGCTGCTGAACTATTCGACCTATAATTATCTTGGCCTCAATGGTGATCCGCGAGTCGGCGCCGCGGCCAAGGCCGCGATCGATCTGTTTGGTACCTCGGCCTCGGCGAGCCGCCTGGTGTCCGGCGAACGTCCGCCGCACCGCGCCCTCGAAGCGGCGCTGGCCGATCTGCACGGTGTGGAAGATGCACTTGCCTTCGTATCGGGTCATGCGACCAACGTGACCACCATCGGTTCGCTGCTCGGGCCGCGCGACCTGATATTGCACGACCGGCTGATCCACAACTCCATTCTCGTCGGCGCCCAGCTTTCCGGCGCGACGCGTCTGTCATTCGCACATAATGACTGGCGCGCGGCCGAGGCGCTGCTGGCCGAACACCGCATGCGCTACGAAAAGGTCCTGGTTTGTGTCGAGGGTCTTTACAGCATGGATGGAGATGTCTGTCCGCTGGACAAATTCGTTGAGGTCAAGCGCCGTCACAAGGCGCTGCTGATGGTCGATGAAGCGCATTCTATCGGCGTGCTTGGCGCGACCGGCCGCGGTGTGGGTGAGCATTTCGGCGTGTCTGGACCGGATGTCGATATCTGGATGGGCACGCTGTCCAAAACATTCGCGGCCTGTGGTGGCTATATCGCCGGCGCGGCGGCCCTGCTTGAGCTGTTGCGGTACAACGCGCCCGGCTTTGTCTACAGCGTCGGCATGTCACCGCCGATCGCGGCGGCGGCGCTGGAAAGCCTGCGCATCATGCTGGCCGAGCCCGAAAGGGTTGGTGCGCTGCAGCAGAACGGTCAGCGTTTTCTCGAAAAATCACGCTCGCGCAATCTCAATACCGGCCTGTCGGAAGGCTACGCCGTAACGCCGGTGGTCACTGGCGGCTCGATGCTGGCGGTCAAACTGTCGAATGCCCTGTACGACCAGGGCATCAATGTCCAGCCGATCATTTATCCCGCGGTCGAGGAACGTAGCGCCCGGCTGCGCTTCTTCCTGTCGAGCGCCCATAAGGCCGAGCAGCTCGACCACACGGTCAACGCCGTCGCCAACGCGCTGGAAACCCTGTCCGAGGCTTAGAGCCTGATTCAGCTATATAGAGCCGTCTGCGTTGCGTTATGGCGTGGCGACCGCAAGGCGCGACGCGCTGGGCGATGCC
>JAZFSB010000089.1:0-2007 GCA_036445935.1 Alphaproteobacteria bacterium
TGTTGCCGGCCAGCGCAACGCCCATGGTGCTGGCCAGCGCCAAGGCGAAGAAGGCGTAAAAGCGGGTCTGGTACGCCTCGTGGTGGCCGCGCATGTAGCCGATGGAATAAAGCGAGGTGACGATCCACAGGAAGCTGGCGAGGGCGGCGAAGGACGCGCCGAGCGGCTCGACCGTGAAGGTCAAATCGAAGCCGGGGTAGATCTCTACCAGCTTGACGCTGGGCCGCGCGCCGTCGATGACGGGCACGAGAATGGTGAGCACGAGCCCGAACAGGATGAGCGCGGTGACCAGGGTGACGCCTTCGCGCAGGTTCGGCCGCGACTTGGCGAGCCAGATGAGCAACGAGCCCACGATCGGCACGGCGAGCGTCAGCGGCAGGGTCGTCTCGGCGATCATGGCCTTGCCCCGATCAGCGATTCCGCGGCGGCCAGCGCCAGATCCATCGGCCAGGTCGCGCCGATGCCGAAGACGACGCAGGCGCCCGCCAAGATCACCAGCGGGATCAACATGCCGAGCGGCGCCTCGCGCACCTCCTCGCGGTCTTCGGGCAGCGGCCGGAAGTAGGCGGCCTCGACGATCCGCCAGGTGTAGATCACGGCGAACAGTCCGCTCGCCAAGATGACGATCACCGCCAGCCACGCGCCGTCTTGGAGAGCCGCCTGAATCAGATACCACTTGGTCACGAAGCCGACCGTCAGGGGCAGGCCGATCAGGCTGAGCGCGCCGACCACGAGCGCCCCCATGGTGACCGGCATCTGCCGGCCAAGCCCCGCCAGGTCGTCGAACGAGACGGCGCGCACCTGCTGGGTCGCGCAACCGAGCGCCATGAACAAAGCCGCCTTCATTATGGCGTGGTTGAACAGGTGAACGATGCCGGCGGCGAGGCCGACGACGCTGCCGAAGCTCAGGCCCAGCACCATGTAGCCGATCTGCGAAACGCTCGAATAGGCAAGCAGGCGCTTCACGTTGCTCTGGTAAATCGCGACCAGCCCGGCGGCCACCATCGACAACATGCCGAGCCCCATCAGGGCCTCGTTGAGGATCCCCTCGCGAAAGATCGGCGCGCCGTCGTAGACCGTGTAGATGATCCGGATGATCACGTAGACCGATACCTTGGTCGCCGTGGCGGCGAGGAAGATCGTGACGGTGGTAGGCGCGAAGGCATAGGCGTTCGGCAGCCAAAGGTGGAGCGGAAAAAGCGCCAGCTTCAGGCTGATCCCGACGATCAGGAACGCCAAGGCCGCCTCGACCGTCCGCAGATGCAGGAGGTCCGGCACCCGCTGCGCCAGGTCCGCCATGTTGAGCGTGCCCGTCACCATATAGAGCAGGCCGATGCCGATCACGTAGAAGGTGGCGCCGAGGGTGCCCATGATCAGATACCGCAAGGCCGCGGTGAGCGCGCGGCGGTCGTGGCCGAGGCTGATCAGCACGTAGGACGACAGGGACGAGATTTCCAAGAACACGAAGAGGTTGAAGGCATCGCCGGTGATCGCGATGCCCAGCAACCCGGTCAGGCATAGAAGGTACATCACGTAAAACAGGTAGATGCGCTCGGCCGGGATCTCGCGTTCGACGTTGATGCGGGCGAAGGGCATGACCAGCGAGCCGATCCCCGAGACGATCACCAGGACCAAGGCGGCGAACAGGTCGACCCGGTACTCGATGCCCCAGGGCGGTGCCCAATCGCCGATGGCATAGGAGAGGGTGCCCCGGTCGGCGACCTGAGCGAGCAGCCCCAGCGCGATGATGAAGGTCGCCCAGGTGACCAGGGCGGCGAGCAACCAGGCGGCGTGGCGGTTGCGCAACAGCAAGCAAACCGGTGCCGCCAACAGCGGCACCACAACCTGCAAGGCCGGCAGATGGGCGCTGATCACGGCAGCTCGCCCTCCTGCTGTTCGATCTCTTCATCCTCGATCGTCCCGTAGGCTTCGCGGATTCGCACCACCAAGGCCAGCCCCAGCGCCATGGTCGCGACGCCGACCACGATCGCGGTCAGGATCAAAACG